>JAZSAC010000047.1:0-9679 GCA_045601645.1 Acutalibacteraceae bacterium
ATAAAAATGAAAATAATTAAAAAGGCTTTCGGCCTTTTAGCAGTATTACTGATTATGATTTTATGTGTAAATATATCGGTAAGCGCTACATCACCTGAATATAAATTAACCTTAACCAGCACCGTTGATGGTGGGAATTTAACCTCTACCAAATTCACCTTTACCGTTAAATGCTTTTTGTTTGACGAAAATGGTTTAGAGCCTAACCCTCTATCAACTGACACAATTATTTTAGATACCTCTAACGGCACTTTTATTGATTTTACTTTTGACCAGCAACATATTTCAACCGGTGGATATGCTTATACCTTTTCGCTCACCGATTGCAGCAATAAGCAACTGGTACTTGATAATCGTGAAATTACGGTATTTTTAGGTGCAGAAATGATTAAGCTTATTGATAGCTCTGTTGAAGGTGAAGGCGAACCAGATGACAACCTTGAAGATGGTTTTCATGAGACGGTTAAATTCAACAGCACTCGTACCGCAAAGGTTGAAATTTCAACAAACAATATGCCTGCCGTAACCAAGATTTACGACGGCACAACAGCTGCTACCGTTTCAAATGAAAACTTTACCTTAAAAGGTATAAATCAAAATGATGACGTTAAGCTTGCATACACTAAAGCAGAATTTGATTTTGCCGATGTTAAAACAGCTTCTAAGGTAACCTTAAACGGTCTTTCTCTCACCGGTAAGGATGCCTCAAAATACACACTTTCGATAGACAAGCTTGAGCTAAAGGGAAAAATCACCGCAAGACCCATAACCGTTACTGCAAATAATATTATTATGACAAAGGGTCAAGCCGAGCCGGACTTAACCTATACCCTATCCGAAAAACTGATTGAGGGTAATGACGTTGTCGGCGAATTGGCAAGAGTCGCCGGTAATACTGTGGGTGAATATTCCGTAACACGCGGAACTCTCTCTTTTAGTGAAAACTATATTGTTACATTTATAGATGGCAAACTTACTATTTCTGATTACTCATCTATTCAGCTTGACGACAAGCTATCTGGCATTACGGCAACAGGATTTTTTGACAGTCAAAGTACATTAACCGTCAATGCAATTCCCGAAGGTAATGCGATTTATTCGACAATGGCACCAAGTGCTGCGTGGGGAAAAATTATTTCTGCATATGATATTTCCTTAAACACCAAAGGTGTCGACGGACTTATAACATTTTCTTTTAAGCTTCCTCCAAACATCAACAACACAGCAATTACCGTTTATCAGTTGCTCCCAACCGGTGCGATAACCTGCTATAAAACAACTGCCGTAAACGGCATTGTTACCATTTCTTCAGACCAATGCGGTCAGTTTATGCTGGTAACCGACAAAGATTCGATAAACAATGAAAAAGCTTCTGTGTGGTCGGTGATATTAAAAATATTACTTATTATACTTTGTATTGCTATCGGTCTTGCTTTGCTAATTGTTTTATTTGTTTTTGGTATGATATTCTTTAATAAAACCGAACAGCTTAAAGCAATTATTAAATTTCTCAAAAAAATGTTTAAAAAGAAATAAAGAAAAAACCGCAGTTCAAATTCGAACTGCGGTTTTATTGTTTTTTAAAACACTATTAAATTTCTGCAAAGTACTTAATAGTACGAACCATCTGGCTGGTATAAGAGTTTTCATTATCATACCAAGCAACAACCTGTACCTGATAAGTATCGTCATCAATCTTTGTAACCATAGTCTGAGTAGCATCAAACAATGAGCCATAACGAATACCGATAATATCAGAAGATACGATTTGTTCCTCTGTGTAACCAAACGAATCGGAAGAAGCTGCCTTCATTGCAGCGTTAATTGCATCTGCAGTGATATCCTTGCCCTTAACAACAGCAACAAGAATTGTAGTAGAACCGGTAGGAACCGGAACACGCTGTGCAGAACCTATAAGCTTGCCATTAAGTTCAGGAATAACAAGACCGATTGCCTTTGCAGCGCCGGTAGAGTTAGGAACAATATTGCAAGCAGCAGCTCTTGCTCTTCTAAAGTCGCCCTTTCTGTGAGGACCGTCAAGAACCATCTGGTCACCCGTCCAAGCATGAACGGTGGTCATAATACCACTCTGTATAGGAGCAAACTTGTTGAGAGTATCTGCCATAGGTGCAAGGCAGTTAGTAGTGCAGGAAGCTGCCGAAATAATAGTATCCTCAGCAGTAAGAGTCTTTTCGTTTACACTGTAAACGATAGTCTTAAGGTCCTTACCTGCGGGAGCAGAAATAACAACCTTCTTAGCACCTGCATCGATATGTGCCTGGCTCTTCTCTTTTGAGCAGTAGAAGCCTGTGCACTCGAGAACAACGTCAACACCGATTTCTCCCCAAGGAAGATCAGCAGCGTTTTTCTCAGCATAAATTTTGATTGTTTTTCCATCAACAGTGATGGTGCGTTTTTCGTCATCAGAAGAAACGGTATCAGCAAGTGCATATCTACCCTGTGCAGAATCGTACTTGAGAAGATGAGCAAGCATTGAAGGGCTGGTAAGGTCGTTAATAGCAACTACCTCATATCCCTCTGCGCCGAACATCTGGCGAAATGCAAGACGTCCGATACGGCCGAAGCCGTTAATAGCAACTTTTACCATTGAAATTACCTCCTAAATAAACTTACATTATGTATTTTAACCTCATTCAACAAATAATTCAAGTGTTTTGTTTATTTTTTAACGAGATTTTTACGAATATTCTTATATAAATTTCGTACATATTGCATATATTTTGAAAATTACAATAAATAAAATAGTTTTTAAATTGTTATTATGAAATATATTGACAAAATGATATTATTATGATATCATTTTGTTGTAAATAAATTACATGGGGGTTCTTGTATGAAAGAAAAAGTTTTATCCGGTAAAAAAAATGGAATGATTGCATTGATTTTGACTGTTCTTTTACTTATATTGGCAATCGGCGGTTGTATAATATCAGGCATTATGGTTGAAAAAGGCATGGGGCCAATAGCCACAATCTGCCTGATTTTAAGTATTGTTATTTTATCAATAGGTTGGATTCCTTTTTTAGGACTCAAAATTTTAAAGCCACAGGAGGCCTTGGTTTTAACCCTTTTCGGAAAATATTGCGGTACCATAAAAAACGAAGGCTTTTATTTTGTCAACCCGTTTTGTGTTGCAGTAAACCCTGCCGCCACAACTAAGTTAAATCAAAGCGGCGATGTTAAGATATCTAAACCCGTTACCTCGATTGAGGGCGTCGGAACTGTAAATGTCGGCTTGATAGATAAAAAAATCTCTCTTAAAATTATGACATTAAATAACAACCGTCAAAAGATAAATGACTGTTTGGGAAATCCGGTTGAAATCGGTATAGCTGTTATGTGGCGTGTTGTTGATACCGCAAAAGCCGTATTTTCGGTTGACAACTATAAAGAATATCTCTCCCTACAATGCGACAGTGCACTTAGAAACATTGTAAGAGTTTATCCATATGATGTCTCACCTAACGTTGATACTACAGGTGACGGAATTGCTGACGAAGGAAGCTTACGTGGTTCAAGTGAAATTGTTGCAGATAGAATAAAAAATGAAATTCAGCAAAAGGTTGCCGATGCAGGACTTGAAATCATCGAAGCTAGAATAACCTATCTTGCCTATGCACCAGAAATAGCAGCAGTTATGCTGCAGCGTCAACAAGCCTCTGCCATTATTGATGCCAGAAAAATGATAGTTGACGGTGCAGTAGGAATGGTTGAAATGGCTTTGGCCAGACTAAGTGAAAATAACGTTATTGAACTTGATGAAGAACGAAAAGCAGCAATGGTTTCAAATTTATTGGTTGTATTGTGTGGAAACCGCGATGCACAACCCATTGTAAATTCAGGCAGCTTGTATTAATATGAATGATACCAAGAAAAAACAAATACCGTTAAGACTCTCATCAAAACTATACGACTCACTTGCTGCTTGGGCAGAAGACGATTTTCGCTCGGTAAACGGGCAAATAGAATATCTACTCAATGAGTGCGTAAAGCAGAGAAAGAAAAACGGAAAATATGTGTCTGATGAATTAGACCAACCAATAGAACTGGATATTGAATAAAAATAAGCCCTTTTCTAAAGGGCTTATTTTTTATTATGTTATTTACAAAAAATTCTTACTGTTAATATCAATTATCAATAATTATTTCTGCAACCTTTAATCCATCAACTGCTGCCGATGTTATTCCGCCTGCATAGCCTGCACCCTCACCGCAAGGGTATACCCCATCTATTGACGCTTGACCGTTATTATCTCTCAAAATTCTTATCGGAGATGATGAACGAGTTTCGGGGGCCGTTAACAAAGCTGATGGACTTGCAAATCCTTTTAACTTGTTTTCAAACAGCAAAATACCTTCTTTTAACGAATCAACAATATATTTATCGAACACATCTGAAATATTTCCCATTGTAACCCCTGTTTTAACCGAAGACGATACACTTATATCAGATTTTCCGTTTTTACATAAGTCACCTAAATATTGAGCAATCGGCAAACCATTTCCATATTCAAATGCTCTTTGCTCAATTTTACGTTGATAATACATTCCGTCTAAAACATCGCCCTTATAGAAATCCTCTGTATCTATTCCGACCAACACAGCCGAATTGGCATTTTTGCCGTTTCTGGCATTATAGCTCATTCCGTTAACAACAACACCTCTAGACTCACTTGAGGCGTTAATCACCTCACCACCGGGACACATACAAAATGTAAAAACACCCCTGCCGTTAGAAAGATGCGTTGCCAATCGATAATCGGCAGCCCCTAAAGCCTTATGACCGGCAAAATTTCCATACTGTGCCTTATCAATATCTGCTTGCAGATGTTCTATTCTCACACCCACCGCAAAGGCTTTCGGCTGCATTTTTAATTGTTTTTCCTTAAGCATTATAAATGTATCTCTAGCTGAATGTCCTATTGCCAAAACCAGCTTTTCACACTCAATTTCCTTAGTGCCTTCACTTGTTTTTACAAAAACAGCGGTTAGTTTTCCGCCATTTTCCTCAAACCCTATAAGCTTATGTTCAAACAACACCTCTCCACCTAAATTAGAGATTTCTTCTCTTATGGAACGCACAACATTTACTAAAATATCTGTGCCGATATGCGGCTTTGAGTCATATAAAATATTTTCAGGTGCCCCATGGTTAACAAATTCCCGTAATACAGCCCTAACCCTTATATCGTTAACGCCTGTATTCAGCTTTCCATCCGAAAAGGTACCTGCACCACCCTCGCCGAATTGGATATTTGATTCTGTATTTAGTTTTTCACCATCAAAAAAATTGTTAACATCAAGTATTCTGGCATCAACGCTCTTGCCTCGTTCAAGTATTATAGGATAAAGCCCTGCTCTTGCAAGACTTAATGCTGCAAACATACCTGCCGGACCAAAGCCTACAACTATCGGCCTTTTGTTTTTGTAAGCCGATTTCTTAAAGGCATAGTTATGTTCTATAAAAATCTCAGCGTTTTTGGTTTTTAATTGGCGCAATAAAGCCTTATCGTTTTCACTCTCAAGCAATACTGCACAATTAAAATATATATTATCTTTACTTCTTGCATCAACAGATTTTTTATATAACTTAACCGAATGAATATTAACAGTAGTTTTAAATTTTTTTCTAATAACACACAAAAGATTGTCAAAATCAGTTTCTAATCCTAGCTTTAAATTCCTTAATAATATCATTTTCAATCCTTAAAAAAATTAATAATTCCGTTTGCAGCAGCATTTGCACAAGCCCATGCAAAAGAAAGATTATACCCACCGCAATCACCGTCAACATTTAAAACCTCACCTATTGCAAACAAGCCTTTAACCTTTTTTGACATACAGTTATCAAAAAATTGTGTGGTCTGAGCCCCGCCCACCGTTACTTGAGCATTCTCAAAGCCTGTATTGCCCGTCACCTTTAGTTTAAAGTTTTTTAAATTTACAACTATTTTTTCGGTCTCTTTTTCATTTATATTACAGCACATTGAATTAATATTTACATCACTGATTTTAAGTATAACCTGCCCCAATCGCTTATTTAAAAATCCTGTAAACAGTTCTGATGCCAAACGATTCGGAAACAATGCTATTCTTCGCTTTATTTCGTTTTTAACCTCTTCGTTACTCATTTTAGGTATTAGGTCAAGTGTAACAAGTGCACCCTCTTCTGCAAATCTCGAAACCTGTAAAACAGGTGGTCCTGATATACCATAATCACAAAAAAGTAATTCACCCTGCTCAGTTCTTTTGCCTATATCGGAAGTAAGCGTAACAACAGCTACCTCCTTTATGCCTTTTAATTGCCGTACCACATCATTTTGTGCCTTGAGTTGCACTAGTGAGGGCTTTATTTTTTCTATTTTATGGCCCATAGATTTAAGTATAGAATACCCGTCCTCACTACCGAGCTTTCCACCTGCTTTACCACCACAGGCAACTACCACAACATCGAATTGCTCTTCTCTTCTATCAGCAAAAACAGCAAATGACTTAATTTTGCGTTCAATCGAGGTAATCTTACTTTCAAGCATAATGTTAACTCCCAACTCATCGGCTTTAAACCTTAAAGCGTCAACCACCGAATTTGCCTGTAAAGACATTGGGTATGCTTTATCTCCCTCTAAGCAAAAAATGACCCCCAGCTCTTTGAAAAACTCTTTCTGATTTTCAAAACCGAAGTTTTTAATTATCCGTTCGGCAAAATCGGGATCACCATGAAAATGCTCTGACGACAGATTAATGTTGGAAATATTACATCTACCGTTTCCTGTTACAGCCAGCTTACGTCCAACCCTTGAGGACGATTCAAATATTGTTACATCTAAATCACTTTTGCGAAGCTTAAGCATAACAGCACAACAAAGACCTGATGCACCACCACCGATAATAGCAACCTTTTTCATCACACGTCCTCCGTTTTGACTTTTATAAATATAATTATATCACCCTCAATAAAAATGGTCAAACTTTTTATTAAATGGTGTTTTCATAAATTATCTGCATAATAAAGGTGTTAGGAAAATATTCCTAACACCTTTATTCAGTAAGAAGTATCACCCTTAGTTTTAAGTAATCTCATTGCATTCATAATTGCAATAAATGCCACACCTACGTCAGAAAAAACCGCCAACCACATTGGCGCAATACCGAAAGCACTCAACACAAGCACCACCGCTTTAACAAAAAGCGTAAAATAAATGTTTTGTGTTACAATTCTTTTCGTTTTTTTAGATATTTTAATTGCTTTACATAACTTTTCCAGATTATCATCCATTAACACAATATCAGCAGCCTCAATAGCAGCGGCCGAACCCAGTTTACCCATTGCAACGCCTATATCAGCCCTCATAAGTACAGGCGCATCATTTATACCGTCTCCGACAAATACAAGCTTTTTATTTTTGTCAGAAGATAATAAGAGCTCTTCAACAATCGCAACCTTTTCATGTGGCAAAAGTTGTGCCTTACATACATCTATACCTATCTCTCTGCACACACTTTCAACCGTTTTATTATTATCCCCTGAAAGCATAACGGTTTTTTTAACACCAAGTGTTTTTATTTTTGAAATCACAGATTTTGCATTTTCCTTAATTGTATCTGAAACAACTATAAAACCAAGATATTCATTGTCACTTGCAACATGAACCTTCGTTCCGTTTTCTGTGCTGTTAATGATGGTTATTCCCATGTTTTTCATAAGCTGTTCATTACCGACAGCAACCTTTTTATTTGCTATATTAGCAATAATACCGCAACCGGCAACTTCTTGCACATCTGAAACACCATCAAAAGTTATACCCTTACAAGAATTTTTTAAAGCCATCGCAATAGGGTGTTGCGAAAAGGCCTCTGCCATGGCTGCCGTAGTAAGAAGCTGTTCTTCGTTGCCTGAAACAGCATTAACTAAGCTTACCGACAACTCACCTTTGGTTAAAGTACCTGTTTTGTCCAACACAACCGTATCTACCGAACTAAGTTGCTCTAAAAAATCTGCTCCCTTTATAAGAATTCCGTTTTTTGATGCACAACCTATACCGCCGAAAAATGACAATGGAACCGAAATAACTAATGCACACGGGCAAGAAACGACTAAAAATGTAAGTGCTCTTTGAAGCCATTTTGAAAAAAGTATCGAAAAACTACCACTTAAAACAAGTGGCGGCACAATTGCTACAAACAATGCCAAGATAACTACAAACGGTGTATAAACTCTGGCAAACCTTGTAATAAACTGTTCACTTGAGGCTTTATGATGTGCTGAGTTTTCAACCAATTCCAATATTTTGGCTACCGTAGAGTCGCAATAATTGTGTGTAACCTTTACCCTTAAGAGTCCGTAACTATTAACACAACCGCTAACTACCCTATCACCCGCCTTAACACTTTTTTGCATTGTTTCGCCTGTTATAGCTTTTGTATCTAACAATGCCTCACCAGAGACAACCACACCGTCAAGCGATACGATATCCCCTGTTCTTACCGTAATTATATCACCGATTTTTACTGTTTCAGGCTCAACCTCTATAAGCTTGCCATTGTGTTCCATCAATGCAAAGCTCGGACGAATCGACATAAGCTTTGCAATAGAATTTCGACTATGCCCCACAGCAATACTTTGAAAAAGCTCACCCACCTGATAAAAAAGCATTACAAAAACGGCTTCGGCAAATTCGGGATGACTGTTTGGAAGAAAGCCAATACTCATTGCACCGATAGTTGCAACTGTCATTAAAAAATTTTCATCAAACAACCTGCCGTGAAGAATATTCCGACCCGCTTTATATAAAACATCATATCCGATAATTATATATGAAGGAAAATATACCGCTAAAAGCAGCCATATATTTTTATCATCTAAAATAAATTTATCAATTATTGTAGCTAATACCAGCAGTACTGAAGACACAACAATTGATAAAAATCTCTTTTTTTGCTTTCTGTTCATTTTACTATTCTGCAATCCGGCTCAATTTTACGGCATACTTTTTCTGCTTTTTCTAAAACCGACTCGAACAAATCCTCTTCTGTTTCAATTGTTAGTTTCTGACTTAAAAAATTAACCGTCGCAGAAATAACACCATCTATTTTTTTAATTTCTGCTTCTATTTTTGCTGCACAATGAGCGCAATCAAGTTCTTCAATTTTAAATACTTTTTTCATAAAAATTCTCCTCTTAAAACTATTCTTCAATATGTTCTGTACCATTTGTTAATATTGTTCTAACATGATTATCTGCTAAGGAATAATACACCTGCTTGCCGTCTCGCCTGAATTTTATCAAATCGGCTTGCCTTAATATTTTCAACTGATGAGATATGGCTGATTGAGTCATTCCCAATACGCTTGAAATATCGCAAACACACATTTCAGCCTCAGACAGTACATATAATATTTTTATTCGCGTACTATCACCGAATGTTTTAAACAAATCAGCAAGGTCATATAAAATCTCCTCATCAGGCATTTTATTACATACGCTGTTAACTATTTTGTCATCTGTATGAATACAATCACAAGTTTCTATATAATCATTATTTTTCATAATATCTCCTTTATATGAACAGTTGTTCATATGTTCATTATAGCACACTTTCTATATATGTCAATAAAAAAACACGATTCTACCTAAAACAGCAAAATCGTGTACTTTTTA
>JAZSAC010000048.1:0-8952 GCA_045601645.1 Acutalibacteraceae bacterium
TTCACAAATTTCTGACCAACGAGTTCAATTGGTTACAGCTCAGTCATCAATATCTGAAATCAATTCAAGAAATATTACTTTAGATAACTCTATTACTGAAAAAACTGCTGAAAAATCCAAATATGATACTGAACTTTCAGAACATGAACAAATGTTAAAATCTTATGAAGAAACAGTCTTGGAATGTCAAAACTCATTAAAAGGCAGAGAACTTATTTTTGATTCTAAAAAAGCAGAATTAGAGAAAAACAAACAAGATTTAGACGGTTTGTTGTTAGATATAGAAGACAAAAAACGCAGGGTCACCATTTTAGAAGAACTTGAAAAAAATATGGAAGGCTTAGGTTTACCTGTTAAATCGGTAATGAAAGAGGTTGAATACGGAACTTTAAGAGGTATTCATGGTCCTATAAGTAAGCTTATTGAGGTAGACAAGGAGTATGCCGTTGCAATAGAAACAGCACTTGGCGCATCGTTACAGCACATTATTGTCGAAAACGAAAATGATGCAAAAAGAGCTATTGAATTATTAAAAAATCAAAATAAAGGCAGAGCAACATTTTTACCTATTACTACAATTAAATCCAGAAATTTTGAGGAAAAAGGTCTTGAAGATAAATTCGGGTATGTTGGAATTGCTTCGGATTTAGTTAAAATTGATAAAAAGTATTCTGAAATAATAGGTTCGTTATTGGGACGTACTGTTGTTGCTGAGGATATTGATTCGGCTGTTACAATAGCAAAAAAATATGGGTATCGTTTTAAGGTTGTAACTTTAGATGGGCAGGTTGTTAACGCCGGTGGTTCACTTACTGGTGGTTCATTAACAAAAAATGCAGGTATTTTAAGCCGTAGTGGTGAGATTAAAGAACTCAATGAACAAATTATAAAGTTGGTTGAAAAATCTGCAAGATTGACCGATGCTTATAATAATTCATTAAGAGAAGTATCAGCTCTGGAGGCTGAAATACTTAATGCACGTTCAGAGCTTACAACAGCGACTGAGGATAAAATTAGGGTTGTTGGTGAAATTAAGCGTGTTAATGATTTGTTAAGTGAACTTAACAGGTCGGTTGAAGCAATGAACGGCGAAAAATTTCTTCTGAAAAATCGTCTTACTGAGTTTGAAAAAACAGTTAATATTACTACTGCCGAAATTGTAAGAATAGAAGAAATTAAAGATAAAGCTCAGTTGGAAATTGATACCCTTTCAGGAGGAAGGGATAGTGTTTCTGATAAACGAGAAAAGATTACTACCGATATTACCGACTTAAGAATTAAGATTATGGAAGGTGAAAAGGTTATTGAGTCGATACGCGATTCGATAGCGTTTATTGAAGAAGCAATATCTAATAGTGGTAATCGCGGTGTAATACTTTTATCACAAATTACTGAGATTGAAGCATTAAGCGAAAAAGAACGTTCGTTTATTTCTGATATAAATACTAAAATTGCTGAAATTAAGCAAAATATTATTGATGGAAATGATAAGGTTACAAATCTTATCAACGAGCGTGACGGTTATGACAGTGATGGACAGTCGTTACGATTAAAAGAACGAGAAATGACAGCCGAACGTGAAAAACTAAGCGGTGAGGTTGCTCGTCTTGAAGAACGAAGAGAAAATATGCTGCGTGAATATGATGATATTATTAAACGATTGTTTGATGAATATGAATTAACACGTACCGAAGCAGAATTGATTGCCGAACCTGTCGAAAACATTTCTGATGCTAAAAAAGAACTTGCTGATGTTAAAAATAAAATTAAATCGTTAGGAAATATAAATGTTTCAGCTATTGATGAGTTTAAAGAGGTTAATGAGCGCTATATCTTTATGAAGGAACAGATGGACGATTTAGAAAAATCAAGAGCTGAGTTAAATAAACTAATAGGTGATTTGACCTCACAGATGAAAGAGAAATTCACAGAGGGCTTTACAAAAATCGGTGAGAATTTTACCAAGGTATTTACCAAGTTGTTCGGTGGCGGTCATGCTGAGCTTGTTATGACCGACCCTGACAATATATTAGAAAGCGGAATTGATATTGTTGCAAAGCTTCCCGGTAAAAATGTACCTAGTCTTGATGGTCTTTCGGGTGGTGAAAAAGCATTAGTTGCTATATCTATTTACTTTGCAATTATGATGGTTAATCCTCCACCGTTCTGTTTCTTAGATGAGGTTGATACCGCGCTTGATGATATTAACGTCGAAAGATTTGCAGATTATATGACAAAATCTCAATTTGCAACACAGTTTATATGCGTAACCCACCGTAGAGGTACAATGGATGCAGCAGATATGCTTTATGGTGTTACAATGCAAGAAAAAGGTGTTACTAAGCTATTACAGCTTGATGTTGATGAGTTGATAAAAACCCTAAATATTAACGATAATAAATAATTTTGGAGGACACAATGGGTCTTTTTAATAAAATAAGTCTGGGATTAAAAAAAACACGTGACTCTATTTCTGGTGCTGTGAGCTCTATGCTGTCGTCGTTCACTAGAATAGATGAAGAATTGTTTGATGAACTGGAAGAAACTCTTATAATGAGTGATATTGGTGTAGCTACATCAACTAAAATTTGCAATATATTAAAAGAAAGAGTTAAAAACGAAAAAATTAAAGACCCGGATAATATTAAGCAGTTACTTGCAGAAACAGTAAATTCTATGTTGCAAGGTGACCATGAGCTTCATATTTCTACAAAACCCTCGGTAATATTTGTTATTGGTGTTAATGGTGTAGGAAAAACAACAACAATTGGTAAAATGGCAGCACAGTTAAAGGCTTCCGGTAATAAGGTATTATTAGGTGCTGCTGATACCTTTCGTGCTGCTGCTATTGAACAGTTGAATATTTGGGCTGAAAGAGCCGGTGTTGATATTGTTACCGGTGCTGAAGGAGCCGACCCTGCATCGGTTGTGTTTGATACCATTTCTGCTGCAAAAGCAAGAAATAGTGATATCATTATTTGTGATACAGCAGGAAGACTTCATAACAAGAAAAATTTAATGAACGAGCTTGCAAAAATGTATCGTATTATTAAACGAGAATTACCTGATGCAGATATAGAGTCGTCACTTGTTTTGGATGCGACAACTGGTCAAAACGCCGTTAATCAAGCCAGAGATTTTAAAGAGGCTGCAGATATAACAGGCATTGTTTTAACTAAACTTGACGGAACTGCCCGCGGCGGAGTGATTTTAGCAATTATGGATGAGCTGCAAATCCCCGTAAAATTTGTAGGCATTGGTGAACAGATTGATGACCTTCAGCCATTTGATTCCGAAAGTTTTGTGAAAGCTGTGTTTTCGGAGGGAGAATAAATGATAACATTTTTAATGGCAACTCATAACAAGAAAAAATTAACTGAGTTGAAAAGTATCTTAGAACCTATGGGTTTTAGTGTTATTTCACCTGATTCGATTGAAGGCGGAATACCGGAGGAAGAAGAAAACGGTAATACTTTTGAAGAGAATGCTCTGATAAAAGCGCGTTCTGCATGTAAAAATTCAGGCTATCCTTCTATTGCTGATGACTCGGGTTTATGTGTTGATGCTTTAAACGGTGCACCGGGTATATATTCTGCGAGATTTGCGGGTACAGGAATTGATGCAGATAACAATAAATTGTTACTCGAAAAGCTTGACGGTGTTGATGATGAAAAGCGTACAGCTAGGTTTGTTTCATGCATTGCCTGTGTATTTCCTGACGGTAGAGAATTTACTGTAAGGGGAGAGATTGAAGGGAAAATCGGTTTTGACTTAGACGGTGACAAAGGTTTTGGATATGACCCGTTGTTTATTACAAAATATGGTTGTTTCGGCACTATGACAGCTGAACAAAAAAATAATATAAGTCATAGACATAATGCTATTAAAGCGTTTATTGAAAAGCTTAATGATTATATTTAAACAGGAAATGGTGAAAACTATGTTGAATTCAAGACAAAGAGCTCAATTGCGAGCATTAGCAAATAGCATAGAACCGATTTTTCAAATCGGAAAAGGCGGAATTGGTGAACAATTTATTAAACAGGTTAACGAAGCTTTAGAAGCAAGGGAACTAATTAAGGTAACCGTTCTTGAAACCTCACCTATTAAGGTAAGAGAATGTGCCGATACTGTTGCTGCAGCTGCAGAATGTGATGTTGTTCAGGTTATTGGTTCAAAATTCATTCTTTATAAACAAAGTAAAGAAAATAAAAAAATTGTGTTGGTTAAATAATGGGAATTACTGTATTATTCGGCGGTACATTTAATCCGCCTCATATTGCTCATAGAAAAATGCTGGAGGCAGTATCAAAAATTGATAATATTGATAAGATATTTGTAGTACCAACAAATATTCCTCCTCATAAAGAGGTTGATGGCCTTTGTGCGCCTGTAGAGGATAGGCTTAATATGTGTAGGCTGCTGTCTGACGGTATCGATAAAGCGTTTGTTTCTGATATGGAAATAAAAAGAGGTGGGAAGAGTTATACCTACGATACGTTGACTAATTTATTAAAATCTTATGAAAACATTTATTTGCTTGTCGGTGGAGACATGATTACTTCGTTTGATACATGGTATCGGTTTAAGGATATTCTTAAGCTTTGCGGAATTTTTGCAGTAAGACGTGTTGGTATTGATGATAATAAGTTTGATAATGCTGTAGAAAATTTAAGACAACTCGGTGGAAATATTACAGTTGTTGATGCCGAGTTGCCTGAAATATCATCAACAGAAATCAGAAACACCTTAGGAAATAACGAAAAAAAAGAATTGCAAAAGGTTTTACCTCATAATATTTGTGATTATATTGTAAATAGAAAATTATATAGGTGAAATTATGGAAATTGAGCAAATAAAAGACTTCTTAAAAACACATCAAAACAATAAAAGATATAATCATTCCTTATGTGTTGCAGACGAAGCAAAAAGATTGGCGAATATTTACGGTGCTGATGAAAACAAGATGTATTTAGCCGGTCTTTTACACGATATAACTAAGAATTTTGACCCGCAAGAACAGTTGACATTGATAAAAAATGGTGGTATAATCCTAACCGTTGACGAATTAAATGTTACAGGTATTTGGCATGCGCTATCGGGGTATGTTTACTTGCGAGATGTAATGGGTATAACCGATACAGATATTTTGTTGCCGGTTAGGTATCACACAACCGGCAAAGCAGATATGACTCTTTGTGAAAAGATAATTTTTATTGCTGATTTAACATCAGCAGAACGAGATTATGATGATGTAGAAAAGGTAAGACAATTAGTAAATAACAATCTTGATGATGCTATTATTTATGTGCTGAAATTTACCTTAAAAAAACTTATAAATAAAGGTTTAAGAATTCATAAAGATACAATAGATGCTTATAATTTTTTGATTGATAACAAAAAGAAATAATAGGAGATAATATGGAAGCTTTTGAAATCTTGAAAATTGCTGCAAATATATTAAATGATAAGAAGGCAATGGAAATATCAGCAGTTAAAATCGACAGTATTTCTGATTTGGCTGATTATTTTCTTATATGTACTGCAACTTCTAATACACATATAAAAGCGCTTGCTGATGAAGTTGAATTTAAGCTTAAAGAAGCCGGTGTAACGGTTGGTCATATAGAAGGCAGGGCATCAGATTGGTTGCTTTTGGATTATGGTACTGTTGTAATACACATTTTCGGAAAAAAATCACGTGAATTTTATTCACTAGACCATGTATGGAATGATGCAGAACCTGTTGATTTAACTGAAATTTTAGATATTGAGACTGAGGATTAAGTACAATGAAATATGATTTTAAAAAAATAGAAGAAAAATGGCAAAAAAAATGGGAAGATGAAAAGACTTTTGTCTGTTCTGATGATGATTCAAAGCCGAAATTTTACGGACTTGTAGAGTTCCCGTATCCAAGCGGTGCAGGTATGCATGTCGGTCATATTAAGGCATATTCGGGACTTGAGGTTGTTTCTCGTAAAAGAAGGATGCAGGGATATAATGTACTTTTTCCAATGGGCTTTGATGCGTATGGTCTACCCACTGAAAATTACGCTATAAAGACAGGTATTCACCCCAGAAAAGTTACCGATAATAATATTGCTAAATTTACATCTCAGTTGAAAAGAGTCGGTTTCTCTTTTGATTGGACTAAGGTTATTGATACTACAGAAGAAAATTATTATAAGTGGACTCAATGGATATTCTTAAAGATGTTTGAAAACGGGCTTGTATTTCGTGACCAGGCCTTAGTAAACTATTGCCCAAGCTGTAAGGTTGTTTTGTCTAATGAGGACTCTCAAGGCGGAAAGTGTGATATTTGTCACAGTGATATTATTCAAAAGTCAAAAGATGTTTGGTATTTAAGAATTACTGAATATGCCGACAAATTGTTACAGGGGTTAGAAGAGGTCGATTATCCAGAAAATATTAAAATGCAACAGGTTAATTGGATCGGAAAATCAACAGGTGCTTTTGTTAATTTTTCATTAAAACAAATTGACGATACACTTCGTATTTATACAACTCGTTGCGATACACTTTTTGGCGTAACATTTATGGTTATTGCGCCAGAACATCCGATAATTGAAGCTAATAGAGTAAGGATTGCTAATATAGCAGAGCTTGATGCTTATAAAGAAGAATGTGCAAAAAAGACCGAATTTGAAAGGACACAGCTGGTTAAAGAAAAAACAGGTGTTAAGATTGATGGTTTGACTGCAATTAATCCTGTTAATGGAAAGGAAATACCTATCTACATATCTGATTATGTTATGATGGGGTATGGTACGGGTGCTATTATGGCTGTACCTGCACACGACCAACGTGATTATGATTTTGCCAAAAAATTCGGTATTGATATTATTGAGGTTATAAAAGGCGGAGATATTTCGGTCGAGGCATATACCGGTGACGGAGAAATGGTCAATTCCGATTTTCTTAACGGTATAGTTTTAAAATCTGATGCTATTGATAAAATGCTGAATTTCTTAAGAGATAATGGTATTGGTGAAAAAGGTATTCAGTATAAGATGAAGGATTGGGCATTTAATCGCCAAAGATATTGGGGTGAGCCTATTCCGATTGTACATTGCAAAAAATGCGGAATGGTTCCTGTACCATATGAAGAATTGCCGTTAAGATTACCTGAAGTTGAAAATTTTTCACCCGGTGCTGGTGGTGAAAGCCCTCTTGCAAGGATTGAAAGTTTTGTTAATTGCAAATGTCCAAAATGTGGTGAAGATGCACGTCGTGAAACCGATACTATGCCTCAGTGGGCAGGTTCGTCATGGTATTTTCTTCGTTATATTGACCCTCATAATGAAAACACTTTGGCTGATAAAGACAAATTAAAATATTGGTTGCCTGTTGATTGGTACAACGGCGGTATGGAACATGTTACACGTCATTTAATTTATTCGAGATTTTGGCATAAATTTCTTTATGATATTGGTGAGGTCCCGTCTTCAGAACCCTACGCTAAGCGTTCAGCTCAAGGCTTAATTTTGGGTGAAGACGGTGAAAAAATGAGCAAATCAAAAGGAAATGTTGTTGACCCTAATGATGTTGTTGATACCTTTGGTGCCGATGTACTTCGTGTTTATATCTTATTTATGGGTGATTATGGCAGCGCAGCTCCTTGGAGTGACAGCAGTGTAAAAGGCTGCAAACGTTTTCTTGACCGTGTTTCTGAACTACCTTCAATGGTTAAAGGTGAGGGAACAACAAAGGCATTAGAGTCTGTAATGCATAAAACGCTTAAAAAAGTTGATTTAGATATTGAAGAAATGAAATTCAATACAGCTATTGCTGCAATGATGTCATTACTAAATACTATCTATGATGTTGGAACCTTGACAAAAGACGAGCTTAAAATGTTTGTAGGAATGTTATGTCCGTTTGCGCCTCATCTTTGTGAAGAAATATGGGAAGATTTAGGCGAAAATGGTTTTTGTTCATTAAGTTCATGGCCTCAATATGATGAAAGCAAAACGGTTGATACAACTATAGAAATAGTTGTTCAAATAAACGGTAAGGTCAAAGCAAGACTGAATATTGCTGCTGATGCCACTGCTGAAGCTGCTATTAGTTTAGCAAAGGCTGAGCCGAAAATTTTTGACGAGATTACAGGCAAGAATATAATTAAAGAAATATATGTTCCTAAAAAGCTTGTTAATATCGTTATAAAATAGTTTCTTTAAAGGAGGACTAACAATTATGGGAAAGAAAAGAACGTGGTTTGCAAAGGGTGAAATGGACATTCCTGAGACTAAAGGTGACAGACAATTAGTTTGGGGAGACTGCTTTAACGGTGACAAGATTGACTTAGATTTTTGGAAGCCTGTTAATTATTTGAACGTTGAAGACATCAATCATGTATTTGACGAAACCACCGCTGAATTAAAAGATGGTAAGCTTCATCTTCGTGCGTTCGGCAGTCCAAAAAAAGGTGAGTATACAGCTCCGCTTTTTTTAACAACTCAAGGTAAAATGGAATTCAGATACGGATTTTTTGAGTTTAGGGCGAAATTACCTTTTAGTAAGTTTAACAGTCCTGCATTATGGTTTTGTTCATCTTGGAAAACAGGAAAAGGTCACTGGTTTGAATTAGATTCTATTGAACTGCTTGGTAGGGATAATTCGGTTACAGCCAGTCTTCATGATTGGCTAGGCAGCGAAACCTATTCTTTTGACCATACAACAAAGTGGAGCAGTCACTTTTTTAATAAAGACCCTGAAGTTTTATCTAATGAATTCCATACTTATACAATGGAATGGAATCCGAAATATATTGAATGGGCGGTTGACGGTGAGGTTTATGCACGTACTCCGCTTACTGAGGAAGGTGTCGTTAACTTTAGAAAAGGTGTCGATATGGAGGCATTCCATCTTCCTATACATGTTATTATTTCGGAATATCTTTATACACCTTCTAGGAAAAAAATCTGG
>JAZSAC010000049.1:0-2837 GCA_045601645.1 Acutalibacteraceae bacterium
CAGAAATTGCTAAATTTGCTTCAGGTTTACATGGTGTTAGAGAAATAAATCTTTTGCCTTATCACCGCTTCGGTAAAGACAAATACGACGGACTTGGTAGGGATTATTTAATGGGAGACCTACCGGTACCGACTGACGAACTAATGCAAAAGCTTAAATTAGTAGCTGAGCGCTATGATTTAATCTGTCAAATAGGAGGATAGCATATGTTACCTAATGATATTTCACTTCAAGATAAAATGCGCATTGTACAAGAACTAGTTCCCGGTAAGCAAATTACTATTGCGCACGTTATTGCTAATCCTGATGATATATTATATCGTAAACTTGGTTTAGACCCTGCAGTTGATTATTCACGCACATCTATCGGCATTGTAACAATGTCGCCGGCTGAAACTGCAATTATTGCCGGTGATATTGCTATCAAATCATCCGGTGCTGAGCTAGGCTTTGTAGATAGATTCAGTGGAACACTTATTGTCACCGGTTCTGTATCTGATGTTGAAACTTCGTTAAAAGCATTAGTTGATTATTGTCGTGATACATTGGGATTTTCTGTATGTCCCATTACTAAAACCTAATGAATAAAAAATTGATTTTAATCGGTCGCAGTGAAAGTGGCAAAACAACGCTTACTCAAGCTTTACTTGGCAAAAACTTAGAATACGATAAAACACAATATATTAAATTTGAAAATACTATTATTGATACTCCGGGTGAATATGTTCAAACACAGCATCTAGGCAGAGCAATTGCCTTATATTCATATGAGGCTGACCGTGTTGGGCTATTGATTGCTGCTACAGAGCCTTATTCATTGTTTCCACCTTGTGTTACATGCATGGTTAACCGTGAAGTTATCGGTATTGTTACAAAATCACAAGAAAAAGATGCTAACCCCGACAGAGCAGAAAATTGGTTGAGGATTAGTGGTTGTGAAAAAGTTTTTCGTGTCGATATGTTTACCGGATACGGCATGAATGAGCTTATTGAATACTTAAATACATAATTTTTATACACAATCTAAGGAGGAATTTATTGTGTTAGTTAATATGAATGATGTGTTGCGTCCTGCAAAGGCCAACAAATATGCTGTAGGATTATTTAATGCCGTTAATTTAGAGTTAGCACGTGGCATTATTGCAGCTGCTGAAAGTACACATTCACCTGTAATTATGGGTACTGCAGAAATTTTGTTGCCATATGGTCCTTTAGAAGAGGTATCATATTATTTGATCCCAATGGCTAAAAAAGCTTCTGTTCCGATAGTTATACATTTAGATCATGGCTTAACATATGACACCTGTGTCAAGGCATTAAAGTTAGGCTTCAGTTCGATTATGTATGATTGTTCTACCGATTCTTATGATGAAAACGTTCGTAAGGTTAAAGAAATGGCTGATATTGCTCATTCTTATGGTGCTACTATTGAGGGTGAATTAGGTCATGTTGGCGATAACGAAGGCTCGGCGGAGGGCAGTTCACACTTAGCTGACCCATCAAAATTCTTTACTGACCCTAAACTAGCTAAGGATTTTGTTGACAAGACCGGTGTTGACGCTTTAGCAATTGCTGTTGGTAATGCACATGGTGCATATAAACTGCCACCTAAGCTTGATTTTGAACGTATTCGTACCATTGCTAATACAGTTGATGTACCTTTGGTACTGCATGGTGGCTCAGGTTTAACTGATAACGATTTTAAGCAAGCTATCCAAGAAGGTATCAGTAAGGTTAATATATTTACTGATATTAACGTTGCTGCAGTTGAGGCTGAATTTAAGAAGTTCTCAAGCATGGAAAAGGGTCTTATAGATTTAATTCCTGCTGCGGTTGAGGCAGTAAAGCAGGAAACTAAAAAGAAAATTCAGTTGTTTGGTTCTGATGGTAAAGGTAGCTGTACTTCAGCTGATAATAACGTTGACGTTATCACAAAACTTGTTGTTGAAGAGGTTTTAAAGCGTCTCGGAAAGTAATTTGTATTTAATATCAAACAAAAAAGCACTCACTAAAGGCAACTTCTTACTAAGGATATTTTGATTATCCTATGAAATCAGCCGATTGACGAGTGCAAAAACAATAACGGCATAGAACCTTAATTGATTCTGTGCCGTTAGTTTTTTATTTTAAGACTTATTTCTTGTATCGTTATTATGCATTACTTCTAACATAAATACAAGTGAGTAAAAATTACTACTCATTAACCAAAGAAAAGCAAATCACACCGGTATAAGTCTTCCTATTACAATATACCTTGCATTGTCAAATTCGTATGAACAGGTTGAAAGCGTTAAGATGGTGTCGTTATCCTCTAACTCCACCTCTGCCTTAAAGGTAGACTTGGCTCTGTAATCATTCAGCAATGTCGTAAACTCTTCATCGTCAAGTTTTGGATTATAGATTTTATCATCACGCTTTACCACAAGACCTGCAAATAATTCAAGCTTGTAGTTACCGTCAGGTGTTAAGTAATACATGACGGGATGTTGGTCGTAATATGCTTGTTGTTTGTACTTGGCAAGCATGCTGAACATGGTTCCGTTTTTCATATTATGGACGTATATGATATAGTTGGCATCCTTACCAAGCGTACCGTTTCGGTAATCGGCAAATAACGTGCCGCTGACTAAATACTTGCCGTCAAGATCTTTACGCAAATATTGGTCATTGTTCTCGCCTTGAACCACGGGATAGTTGATAACGGTATCGGGACAGTACAGCCAACCGATTACATCCTCGTTTCTGCTGAGAAGCGAATCAAAATCAATGGATATGGGAAGTTCCGTTACTTTTGGCGGTTCCGTATCATCACTATCGGTTTCATCAGGAATTACGAC
>JAZSAC010000050.1:0-10104 GCA_045601645.1 Acutalibacteraceae bacterium
GGTATGCTTTGTAGTGCTGACTGCGGGGATAGCCCCTGTCGGCACTACGGGCGTCGCGTCGCTTCGCACCATACGGAGGGATATCGAAGCGGTCATAACGAGGCGGTCTTGAAAACCGTTTGGGGGAGACCCCACAAGGGTTCGAATCCCTTCCTCTCCGCCACAGTTTATAAGCTTTGTTAAATCAAAGAAAAATATATTTTGGCAACATGGAGTAGTACTCAAGTTGGTGAAGAGGCGCCCCTGCTAAGGGCGTAGGTCGGGTAACCGGCGCGAGAGTTCAAATCTCTCCTGCTCCGCCATAATAAAAAAGCATCCCATAGGGGTGCTTTTTTATTTTACTTAGGTTTATTTTGTGATTGTTTTATTATTTATTTATAAATGTTTTTAATAATATAAACGTATTTTAATAGGCACTTTAAGTTGTGTAGGTGTTATACCTGTTATGCGTATAAAGTGTTTAAAAAACAGACCATAATCATTATATTTGCATTTAAGCAATCTTAGGAGTGTGTTCTAAAGGACAGTCGGTGATATGGTGTAGCCCATTTGGGCTACGCCGTTTTCCTTATTTTAAGTGGTTTCTGTGCTTTCTTTTGCATTTCCAAAGTGAATGATTTATATACCCATTATACATAGCAACGCTGATATAACCAAAGCTCCCCCTAATTTTTGAAAACAAGGGAGAGCTTTGTTGTATCAGAGATTATAAAGGTTTGATAAGAATCTTTCTGCAATCGGATTTTCGGGAAAAATCTTTGCAAGGCAGATAACATTTTTCTTGCCTTCGAATTCTTTTATGCCGGCCGCCATCATTTCAGAATCATCGCCACGACTTAAAAGGATAGGAGTGAAGCCGGAAGCTTTGAAATCCTTCGTTATGAGATATTCTATCATATCGGATTCCTTGGAATACATCATATAGAAGTCTTTTTCAAGGAATTCTGCAACAGACGGGTGTCCCGTGTTGCGCGATGCAAAATATGCAGGAGCCTTTGCTTCGACGATTACGGTTTCGCCTGCAATTTCATGTTCTCCGACATTTAAATCGTCAATAAGGACAAGCGTGTCGTTTTTCTTTATTCCGCGTCTTTTGAATATCTCAAGGTCAAATGTGTTATAAGAAACATCTTCGCCATTGTGCAGAAGGACAGCTTTAAGAAGGAATTTCTTTCTGTCCTCGACTGTCAGCTTAAATTCGGCACTCGCTATGTATGTTGTTGTCATATCCGAAAAGCTTGCTGGCTTTTCATCGCGAAGGATAAGCTCTGCACCGTCATAAAGCTCAAAAACCATTGTATAATCGCCGTTTGAGACAGTGTGAGTGTCGTTGCATACATACGCTTCAATGCTTACTGTTTCATCATCAAAATATGTAAATCTATCGCTTCTGAGGCTTACATGAATCGGTTCAAGTGCTTTCTTATATTCAAAGAATGCAGGTTTTGGAGTGCGTTCGCAATCCATAATCGTCTTCATCCAGCCTGCAGGCCATGCATCAATGAAGAGGTGGATAGCGAAGGAAACCATGCGCGGGTCGCGCCTGAGGCATTCTGTTGACATTTTGGTTGCAAATGCCTGATATGCCTGGCTCTTTGAAACCCATTCTTCAAGTGATTTCGGGGTATCGAAGAATTTAGCAGCCTGAACGCCTGTTTGAGCGCCTATAATATTATTTGGGTTAAACGGTTCTTTAAGCCATTCCTTCGGATATCTCCGTTTCATAAGGTCAACGGGGTCAAGCCCCTCAGTGCCGTATTCTCCACAGCCGTAAAACCAGCCGGGCATTGTGCGCGCCCAATATCCGCGATGCATTTTGCCAAACGGCAGGCTTCCACCGTACCATAGGTTGTATGTATGGAAATCAGGCATGCAATTTGCCTCTGTATGGTCAGGTGGTTCAAAATCGCCGTCAACATGCTTTATAACGCATTCGGGGCAGTTGTATTTGAGAACAAGGTCGCACGCTCTAAAGAAGTTTTCCATTTCAAAGCGGGTCATATGTCTGTGAGGCCTATTCTGATGAGCTGCGTTGCCGTAAGGCTCGTTCATATATGTAAAGACGATGTTGCAGGGGTGGGAACGGACTAAGCGAACCATTTCTTCAGCCTGGCGGACGCCCTCACAAAATTTGCTTCTTCGCATAACGGAAAAGAGAGGGAAGTCCGTCTGAACCATCATGCCAAGCATATCGCAGTAGTCATAGACCTCTTTCTGAACAGGGCGCTGGGTAATTCTTAAGTAGTTCATATTGCAGATTTTTGCAAGGATAATATCAGTTATCAGCTGTTCAAAATCACCGTTTAAAACATCCTGCTGCTCAAAGCCCATTGTATTTGCGCCGCGAAGGCGGATTTTCTTGCCGTTTAAGTAGAACATACCCTTAGGGTTGCTCTCTGTGTCTTGAGTGAATGAGCGCATACCGAAAGCCACTTTGCCTTTGTCGCTTGTCTTTCCATTAACAAGCGCTTCAACGTGAATTTCATACAAAAACGGAGTCTCAAGGCTCCAAAGCTTGAATCTTTCCATAGGAATACGGACTTTATAAACGTTTTTTCCATACGAAGCGAGAAGCTCATATTTTTCAGAAAACGGAATATATTCAAAGTTTTCAAACAGTGTTTCGGGAAAATTCTTTCCGTAAAGAGAGAGATTGAATGTGACCTTTTTTGCAATGTGTTCTGTATTTTCAATTTCAATCCACAGCTCAGCTGTGGTTTCGTCTATAAGGGGGCGTACATAAAGGTCAGTAATGTTGACCTTGTTTCTTATTTCAACAAAAACATTATTATATATGCCCATGCCCGGGGGACAATGATGCCAGCCAACCTGGGGGTCATCATAGCCAAGGCCGGTTGCGGCATAAAGCTTGTCGCCTTCAATGCGAGGCAATCCGAGAACGTGCCCGGTTTCGCCTAAGACAGTGTCACCGCGATAAATAAAGTCATTTTCAAGGATGACTTTAAGGGTATTTTTTCCAGTTCTTGCTGCAGAAGTTATATTAAACTCAAACGGAGAGAAAAAGCCCTCGTGCATACCTACGCAAACATCATTGATATATACCTTTGCGATGTAGTCTGCGCCATTAAAGCATATATAAACAGCTTTGTCATCAAATGAGCCAAGTTCAAATTCCGTTTCATACGTCTGAACGGCGTTTCCGAGCGGGGCACCATAATGTGGAAGTGTTATTTTTTCTTTTCCGTTTAAAATAAAATCGTGAATCTCAATTTTCTCGTTTGGAGAGGAAAAATCCGGCGTGTGGTTTTCGAGGTATTTATTATACTCCTCGCGCATTTTGCGAACAGCTTCATAAAGCTCTTCCTTTGTTTTCATATCCTCTTTTGTTTTGCAGGGTGCTACGGAAGTTTTTTTGAGCTTTGCTGCCTTCTTTTTGAAGGGTATTGGAGTGGGCTGGATGAGTTCTTCCGTGTTAGAAAACTCGCTTTGAGCAATAAAAGTAAAAAAGTCTTGAGATTTTGCTTTATCCGATTCTTTCATTACGAACCTCCTGTATGTATAAACTTATCTAATGATACGATATAAATGTTACTACAAATATATAAAAAAGTCAATGTTTTGTTCAGAAAGAGAATACGCAAAGAGAAGAATTTTACAAGGGTAGGGCAGTATAAATATATTATTTATCAAACATCCACTTTAGAATATTTTGTATTGATTTGTCAGCAGATTCTCATGCATGGGAAGCCTCAACCTCTTCTTAACATGTAAAATCATAATTAAGAGAGTAGAGCTTTTGATTATCCGTGTGATAGTTTTAAAAAATTGATATCAACATAGTTTACGGATTAAACAAACAGGTTACCCACCGTTGCTTTTTGCTTCGGTGGGTTTTTATATAAAGATCAATTAACGGCAGGTAAAAAATTGTTTTGGTTGCAAAGTTTTAGTATTTGCATTATAATTATTTAAGTAATATTATTTGGGGAGTTACTATGTCACAGATAAGGGAAAATTTTATTGAGTTAAGGCGTACAGCTATTAAAAAATATTTTGGCAGATTAAACGATATGCAGTTTTCGGGCGTTACTACCGCTAAAGGGCCTGTGCTGATTTTGGCAGGTGCCGGTAGCGGAAAAACGACTGTTTTGGTTAATCGTATTGCCTCATTAGTTAAATTCGGAGATGCGTTTTGTTCTGATTTTGTTCCTTCTGTTGTAAACGAAAATAACTTTGCTGAGCTTGAAAGCTTGGCCCAAAGCGGAAAGTTTGATAATGGTGGAATTTTTTCTGTTGATGCAGCAAAACCTTGGGAAATTTTAGCTATTACCTTTACAAATAAGGCAGCAGGCGAACTAAAGGACAGAATTTCATTGATGCTTGGTGACGAGGGGTTAGATGTTTGGGCAGGAACCTTTCATTCGGTATGCGGAAGAATGCTACGAAAGTTTGGTGAGTGTATAGGATATAGCTCACATTTTACAATTTACGATACCGATGACCAAAAAAGAGTCATGAAAGGTGTATACTCCAATCTTAATATAGATGAAAAGATGTTGCCTATCAGGTCTACATTAAATGTAATCAGTAACGCTAAGGACCAACTTATTGAGCCTGATGAATTTATAACACAAAATATGAGTGATGTACGTTTATCTAAAATAGGTAAGGCTTATAAGGCGTATCAAAAAGCATTAAAAGATGCTGATGCTATGGATTTTGATGATATGATAGTCAATACTGTAAAAATGCTTAATGAGAGCCGAGAGGCTTTGGAATTTTATCAACGTAGGTTTAAGTATATTATGGTTGACGAGTATCAGGATACCAATCATGCTCAGTATGTGCTTATAAGCATGCTTGCCGAAAAACACAGAAACATATGTGTTGTAGGTGATGATGACCAAAGTATCTATCGATTTAGAGGTGCGACGATAGAAAACATTTTAAGCTTTGAGGACGAGTATCCCGATGCAAAGGTTATTCGATTAGAGCAAAATTATCGTTCGACTTCAATTATATTAGATGCTGCAAATGCTGTTATTGCAAACAATCAAGCACGAAAGGGTAAAAATCTTTGGACCGCACAGGATGGTGGTGATAAAATAGAGGTTTATACCGCACCCGACGAGCAGGGTGAGGCAATGCATCTTGTTGACACGATTTTAAACAGCATTTCAAACGGTGGTAGGTATTGTGATAATGCTATACTTTATCGCATGAATGCGCAATCCAACGCTATTGAAAATGTCATGGCTCGTTCTGGTGTGCCGTATAGGGTTATAGGTGGTCACCGTTTTTATGACCGCAAGGAAATTCGTGATGTTATTGCATATTTAAATGTAATTTCAAATCACAGTGACCGTGTAAGATTGACGAGAATTATCAATGAGCCAAAGCGCGGAATAGGTGCTACAACTGTCGACCGAGCTGTCGAAATTTCTGACCAAACAGGAATACCTCTTTTTGAGGTTTTTAAAACTGCCGATAATTTTCCACCACTTCAAAGAAGTGCAAAAAAGTTAAAAGAATTTACTGATATAATAGAGGAATTATCGTCTAAAATAGCTGAAATGCCATTAACTGAGCTGTTTTCCGAAATGCTCGACAAATCCGGTTACGCCTTGTCGTTGATAGCAGAGGGAAAAGAGGGTGAGGACCGACTTGACAACGTTAAGGAACTTGCATCAAGTATCGCACAATATGAAAAAGAAAACGAGCGGCCGTCACTCATGGGATTTTTAGAAGAGATTGCTTTGATAAGTGATATAGACCAGTTTGATGCCGATGCCGATGCTGTAGTTTTGATGACGGTTCATTCTGCAAAAGGGCTTGAGTTTGAAAATGTTTTTCTTGTAGGCTTTGAAGAAGGTATTTTCCCCGGGAATCAGTCAATTTACGGTACGCCGGATGATATCGAAGAAGAACGCAGATTGGCTTATGTTGCAATTACCAGGGCTAAAAAAAGACTGTGTATTTCAAATGCATACACTCGAATGTTGTATGGTCAAACAGGTCGAAATCTTCCGTCACGATTTTTAGAGGAAATTCCTCATGAATTGTGCAACACAAAAAGTGTTAGGGGAATGTCGGCTTACGGCATAGGAAGTGTTGATTACAGATATTCAAGCTTTAATGTTCAGTCAGATATCTATAAATCGGATAATATGTTTATTGAAAATAAATATTCAAATAATAGTAAGGAAGGCTCATTTTTGCAAAAAAGCCGTGCTGTTTTAGCTTCAAATAAGTCTGCTGAAAAAACGATATATAATGTTGGTATGCGATTAAAGCATAAAGCTTTTGGTTGCGGCACCGTATTGTCGATTCAGCCGATGGGAAACGATGTGCTTTTAGAAATAGCTTTTGACGAAAAAGGTACTAAAAAGCTAATGGCAAATTTTGCAAAGCTTGAGGTTATATAATTATTTGAGAAATTCAAATAATATTTAAAATTTTTACTTGTAAAATACAAATTTATATTGTAAAATATGTTTGTAAAGAGAGGTGCGTTAATATGAGTAGCGGACAAAATCAAAACACCATAACCTTTAGTATCGGCAATGAAAGCGAACAAGAGGTCAGGAGAGTTATGCTTGTTGTTTACAATGCGTTGAAGGAAAAAGGATATAATCCTGTAAACCAAATTGTTGGGTATATTCTTTCAGAGGACCCGACGTATATCACAACACATAATAACGCCCGCAATCTTATCAGAAGGGTTGACCGTGATACATTGTTGCAGATTTTGGTCAAGTATTATCTTACCGCATAAGATAGTTAAATAGATATAAACAAAACCCTCTTAATGTGATTTCACATTAAGAGGGTTTTGTTTTAGTTTTATAAAATATGTTTTAAATCTGCAAGACCGTGGGTAGTATCGGTATTTTCAGTGCGTTCTAATATCGGAACATATTCTAAAGGGGGAACGATACTCTTATATGCCGGTCTGATAATTCTTCCACCCGTTAGTAATTCTTCGGTTCTGTGTGCACACCAACCTGCAATACGTGAAATTGCAAATAAAGCTGTGTACAACTCTTCCGGAATACCGAGCATAGAATATACAAACCCTGAATAGTAATCAACATTAGGACAAATAATTTTATTATCTCCCTTAACTTGTTTGAACAATCCGGGTGTAAGAGCTGCAATTTTATCCATAAGCAAAAGCTCTTCCATACGGTTTTTATTAAGGGCAAGCTTTTCGGCACTACGACGCAAAAGTACTGCACGGGGGTCTGAAAGGGTATAAATTGCATGACCCATACCATAAACCAAACCGCTTTTATCATTAGCTTCACGGCGAAGAATTTTCTTTAGGTATTCAGCTATTTCGTCATCATCATTCCAGTTGTTAATGTGTGATTTAATATCGGTCATCATTTCAACAACCTTTATGTTGGCACCGCCATGCTTAGGTCCCTTTAAAGAGGAAACTGCACCCGCAATGGTAGAGTAAATATCAGTTCCCGAAGAGGTTAAAACTCTGGTTGTAAAAGTAGAGTTGTTACCGCCGCCGTGTTCAGCATGAAGCATTAAAGCCAGGTCAAGAAGATGAACCTCTTCATCGGTATAACTGCTGTCAGGTCGGATTATACGTAAAAGATTTTCAGCAGTAGAAAGCTCAGGACTTGGAAAATGCATATACAGACTTTCTTTATCATAATAATGCTTTTTAGCTTGATAAGCATAGGCAACAATAATAGGAAAACGAGCAAAGAGCTCAATGCTTTGACGCATATTGTTGGCAAGCGAACAATCCTCAGCTTGTTCGTCATAGGGGGTTAGTGCTAAAACTGAACGAGAAAGATTGCTCATTATATTCTTGCTTGGCATACGTAAAATCATATCTTCGGCAAAATAGTCGGGCAACATTCGCATAGAACCGATTACATTGTTGAACTCTTCAAGTTTTTTAGTGGTGGGCAATTTACCCATCATAAGAAGATAGGCTACCTCTTCAAAACCGAATCGATTTTCTTTTTGACAGTTTTCTACAAGGTCGTTAATAGAATATCCACGATAGGTAAGCTCACCATCAATTGGCATACGTTCACCTTCGTTAATAAGATAGCCATGAACATTGCATATCTGCGTAACACCTGCGAGCACACCCGTTCCATCGGAATTACGTAGACCGCGCTTTACGTTATATCGTTCATAGTCAGTTTGAGTTATTCTATTTTGCTTTATGTATTCCTCGCTTAAATGCTCAAAGTATTTATCGGGCATACGAAAAGTATTATCAGACATTTTTACCTCACAAATATTATAAAAATTAAGTATTGCATGACATATTACTAAATATATTGTGAATAGTCAAGCAAAAACCGTTTAAACTTAAACTTATTAGCTAAAATACTTAATAAAGTTAGGGATTCACTAATAAAATAAGTTAATTACCTTGTTTTATAAAGGAAACAGGACAACATGTGTTATAGAGATTAGTTTTTCAAGCTTTGCAAAGGGGCAGGGATTCTGCCCTTGCGGTTTATAAATTTGGCAGGAGAATAGCGGCTGACAGGCATTACAGGGCCTGAACCAAGTAAACCGCCAAAAGAAAGCTCGTCACCTTCAATTTTTCCGATAGCGGGAATAACTCTAACCGCTGTTGTTTTAGAATTTACCATGCCTATTGCGGCTTCGTCAGCTATTATTGCCGAAATAACTTCAGCGGGGGTGTCCCCCGGAATATTTATCATATCAAGACCAACCGAACAAACAGCAGTCATAGCTTCAAGCTTTTCGATTTTTAAAGCACCGCTTCTTGCGGCGGCAATCATACCTGCATCTTCTGTTACAGGAATAAATGCACCTGAAAGACCACCCACATGGCTTGATGCCATTACGCCACCCTTTTTAACGGCATCATTAAGCATAGCAAGACAGGCAGTGGTTCCGCAAGCACCGCATTGTTCCAGACCGATTTCTTCTAAAATATGTGCAACCGAGTCACCGATGGCGGGGGTTGGCGCTAAAGAAAGGTCTACAATACCAAAAGGAACGCCGAGCTGTTTACTTGCACGCATGGCCACTAATTGTCCCATACGAGTGATTTTAAATGCAGTACGTTTAATTAAATCTGCAACACCTGAAAGGTCAAGACCTTTTGATTTTGCTATTGCGGCACGTACAACGCCCGGACCCGAAACGCCGACATTTATTACACAGTCAGGCTCTCCAACTCCGTGAAAAGCACCTGCCATAAAAGGATTATCTTCAGGTGCATTACAAAACACAACGAGCTTTGCCGCACCTATACAATCACGGTCGGCAGTTTTTTCAGCACATTGGCGTACGATACCTCCCATAATAGCAATGGCGTCCATATTTAGACCTGCTTTGGTTGAACCTATGTTTACAGATGAGCAAATATGTTCGGTTGTGCTTAAAGCATCTGGTATACTTTCAATTAATTCTTTGTCGCCTGCGGCAAAGCCTTTATGAACCAAGGCTGAATAACCGCCGATGAAATTAACACCCACGGCACAAGCGGCTTTTTCCAAAGTCAAAGCAAATTTTACAACATCTTTAGAATGGCAGGCTGCGGCAATAATTGCAATCGGTGTTACTGAAATACGCTTATTTATAATAGGAATACCAAGCTCTTTTTCAATGTTTTCACAAACAGTAACTAAATTTTTTGCAACACGGGTTATCTTTTCATATACCTTATCGCAGGCAACATCAATATTACTGTCTATACAATCTAGCAATGAAATACCCATAGTAACCGTACGAATGTCCAGGTTTTCGTGTTCAATCATTTCAATCGTTTCTAGAATATCGCTGGTTTCCAGCATTTAAATACCCCCTTTTTTAAATGCGATGCATTGAGTTAAATATATCCTCATGCATAACATGTATTGACATATTGATGTCTTTTCCCAAATTTGACATACTGTCGCTGAAATTTCCAAAGGAGGCAGTAAGTTTATCAACATCACAAATCATAATCATACAGAACATATCCTGCAAAATTGTTTGTGAAACGTCAAGAATATTAACATTGAATTCAGCACATTTATTTGAAACTTTAGCTAAAATGCCGACATTATCTTTACCGACTACCGTAAGTATAGCTTTCATAAAAACACATCCTTAAATAACTGTTAACCCTTATGATACCATAAAACA
>JAZSAC010000051.1:0-8447 GCA_045601645.1 Acutalibacteraceae bacterium
TCACTCTATCCAGCTGAGCTAACAACGCATGTCAATCCCTTTCGGAACTGCCATAACATAATATCACAGCTATTTAAAAAAATCAAGTGTTTTGTTATACATTTTATTATTTTTTAGAATTATATTGTTTTACACTGTAAATAATCACATTTCCGACCAATATTTACGGTCAAGGTTGCGGAACTGTAATGCCTCTAAAATATGTGCAGATGCTATTATTTCTTGACCGTCAAGGTCAGCTACAGTACGTGCAATTTTCATTATTCTGTCATATGACCTTGCAGACATTCCCAAGCGTTCAAATGCTCTTTTCAACATTTGTTGAGCATCATCAGTCAAACGACAAAATTCCTGCATTTTGTCAGAAGTTAAACGTGCATTATTGCTGATTTTAGTTCCCTCGTAACGTTGCTGTTGTATTTTTCTGCACTTTTCTACACGTTTTCTGATTTCTGCTGATGATTCGCCACCCGATTTTGCAGTCAACTCATCATAATTAACTGCCGGCACTTCAATATGTATATCAATACGGTCCAGCATAGGACCGGAAATTTTACCTAAATATTTCCTTATAGTCTGCGGTGAACAAATACACTTTTTCTTAGGGTGCCCAAAAAAGCCACATGGACAGGGATTCATTGCCGCAACCAATGAAAATTCGCAAGGGTAGGTTATTCTGCCGTTGGCGCGTGATATTGTAACACACCCATCTTCTATCGGTGCACGCAAAACCTCCATAGCTTGACGTGAAAATTCCGGAAATTCATCTAAAAACAAAACACCGTTATGCGCCAAAGAAATTTCACCGGGTTTGGGAACAATTCCACCGCCGGAAAGACCTGCCGATGAAACAGTATGATGCGGTGAACGAAACGGACGTGTTACTATTAAAGATGTATTTTCCGGCAAAATTCCTGCAACGGAATGAATTTTTGTTGTTTCAATAGACTCATTAAAATTCATTGACGGCAAAATTGACGGTAACCGCTTGGCAAGCATACTTTTACCCGAACCGGGAGGACCTATCATTAAAACATTATGTCCTCCGGCTGCTGCAACCTCTAAGGCTTTTTTCGCTGCAGTCTGCCCTTTTACGTCACAAAAATCAGGATATAAGAAGGCACTTCCTTCTGGAATTTTTGGAGACTCAGTTGGATTTATATGAAATTTTCCCTGCAAGAATGCAACAAGCTGTGCTACTGTTTCAACAGGGTATATATTTATGCCGCTGACAACCGACGCCTCATACGCATCACATTTAGGAACAAAAAACTTCTTTATTCCGTGCCTTTGTGCTTCAATTGCCATTGACAACATACCGTTAATATGGCGTAACTCACCACCTAAAGACAACTCACCTATAAAAGCACATTCCGAAAGATTTACAACAGGTTTAAGCTGTCCCGACGCTTGCAAAATTGCAAGTAATGACGGTAAATCATACATAGTGCCGGCTTTCTTCACATCAGCAGGTGCAAGATTTACAGTTATTTTGGTTGACGGAAAGGTGAATCCGCTGTTTTTTAGTGCCGAACGTACTCGGTCGCGAGATTCCTTTACAGCTGTATCAGGCAAACCTACAATATCGAAATTCGGAAAATTATTTGAAATATCTGCCTCAACCTCTACCATATAGGCATCAATCCCGAAAATGCCGGTGCTGTTTAGCTTAGTAAACATTAAAACCCTCCCCATATAAAACTTGGCACAACTGTCATGAGTTGTGCCAACAATATATCAATAACTATTATTTGAGCCAATAGTAACTGTAGTTGTATAATATCTACCGTTTCGATAAATCTTAGCAGTAACCTTTGTACCCGGCATACATTTATCTAACACGTCAATAAAATCTTTGTATTCATTGATGCTAATCTTATTAAATTCGGTAATTATATCACCGGCTCTTATTTGCGCCTTGTCGGCAGGAGCACCATTAACAACACTTTTGACAGCAGCACCACGAGGCAATGAATATTTTTCAAGATATGCACTACTATATGTGTAAATTTCTATACCTATATAAGGTGATGGATTGTCCTTGTTCTCCATAATTTCTTGAACAACCTTAGCAACTGTATTTACCGGTATTGCAAACCCCATATTATCAATTTTTGTATTTACCAACTTTGATGAGCTTATACCTATTAACTGTCCCGAAGAGTTTAATAAAGCACCACCCGAATTACCCGGATTGATAGCAGCATCGGTTTGAATAAGCTCCATTTCACCAACAGAGTCAACCGTTATGGTACGATTAAGTCCGCTGATAATACCATATGAAGCCGAATTAAAAAACTCTAATCCGCCCGGACAACCAATAACAATTGCATACTGTCCGACTTTAATATCATCAGAATTGCTGAATTCAATAGGTGAAAGCCCTGAACGCTCAATCTTAATAACGGCCAAGTCTGCCGAAATATTATATCCAACAACAGTTGCATCAATCGGTGTATCAGGGTCAGACATTAGAAAAACCTCTAAAGATGTTTTACTTGGATTGGAAACCACATCTGAAACAACATGATAATTAGTAATAATATACCCATCATCTGTATAAATAACACCTGAGCCTACACCTGTGCTTTCACCTGAGCCGCCGAAAATGCCCTGTACCGAAGCTGTTGTCCTAATACCGACAACACTTGCAGCCGATTTAGTATATACCGCCTCAACCAATGATTCTATATTTCCGGAAATATTTATTACCGTTGAAGAGGTGTTATTTTCAACACCATCAGATAACGAGGAATCGTTCGACACGGTACCATTTAATGCCGAACTATCAGTATTATCACCGCCTAGAACATTAAAAGCCAATCCTAAAGAAGTTGCCGTACTAACAAGCACCGACAAAACAATGCAGACTATAACTACACCTATTCCTACAGTTCTTTTTTCTTTTTTGCATGGCTCTGTACTGTTATTATCGGTTTTAACAGAACCATAGCTGTTAAAATTATTGTTTGGTGTGTAAGAATATGTGCCACTGTTTTTCTCGGCGTTTTCACGATTTTGATTGTTATTTATTTCGCTTTCGGTTTTATTGCCATTATTATAATTATTGTATTCGTCCATTATTTTCTCCTTTTAAAGAGTTAATTCATTTTATTATTATTATAAACACAAAATGTTAAAATGAATATGAAAAAATGTTAACAAACAATAAACTAACGATATTGTACCTCAAACACCAAAAAAAATCAAGCATGTGCTACATAAACGGTGCAAAAATATGCAAAATTGTTTGCTTCAATTTTTGGCTTAAAGGTCTTTTCGACCATTGACTGAGTTTTATTTCTTCAGAGCTTTTTTGTATCTGAAGAAAATGAGACTTAATATCATTAACTGCCTCTATATCACACATCCATACACCACATTCAAAATGAAAATAGAAGCTACGATAATCCATATTAACCGTTCCGCAAGTGGCAACCTCGTCATCAGACACAAAAAGCTTAGAATGTATAAATCCCGGTGTGTATTCAAATATTCTTATTCCCGATTCAAGTAATTGTTGATAATTAAACTGCGTAACAGGGTGAACATACCATTTATCTTTTATTTTAGGTGTGATGATTCGTATATCAACACCTGCTTTTGCGGCTGAGGTTAATGCTTTAATCATTGTATTATCAAGAATTAAATACGGCGAAACAATATAAACATAATCCTTAGCTGTGCCAAGTATTTGACGATAAATACCCTCTGCACAATAATGATTTGTGTCTAACGGATTTTCAAAATATGGCTGCACATAACCACGTTGTATAGGAAAATTATAAACAATATATTTATTAACATCAAGTTGTTCCCTGCTCATGCAGTTCCAAAGTTCGCAAAAAGCCACTACAAAGCTTGTTGTAGCGGCACCCTTCAATATAACTGCACAATCAAGCCAATAACCATGAGGATGTGTCTTATTAATATATTCGTCAGCGATATTTAATCCGCCTGTCATAGAAACATATCCGTCAATAACGCACATTTTTCGGTGGTCGCGATTGTTCAAAAACAGGTCAATCGAAGCCCTTACGCAATTAAAGGCTATAACCTTAATGCCGTTATTGCGCAAATTTTTTACAAAATTCTTGCCTTGACGTGAAATCGAGCCGAAATCGTCAAAAATAATTCGCACCTCAACGCCATTAGCAGATTTTCTACGTAAAATATCAAAAATCTGTTGCCACATCTCACCTCGAGCTAAAATAAAATACTCTATAAAAATATATTTTTCGGCGTTTTCTAATTCCTCAAGCATTCTGGGGAAAAACTTTTCACCGGGCGATAAATATTCAACCGATGTATTATCATAAACAGGATAACCCGACTCTCTGTATAAAAATTGTGATTGTCTGGCAGAATATATGTCTTCTGTCTTCAGTTGATTAACCACTCGCTCTTGCTGATGTAAATATTTTCTATTTTGTATTTTTTGTTTAACCAATCGTTTTCTCAGTATCGGTTTTACCTTACCGTTGCCCCAAAGGAAAAACAGCACCCCTCCCACAAAAGGCATAGTGATGATAAACACTATCCAGGTTAATTTATAGCTCGGATTGTCACGCTTGTTAATTATTATAAAAATTAGTATAAATGCAAAGCTTTGAACTATACGATAAAGCACCTTTGCCCACTGAGACATTGATATGCCTAAAATAGTAAAAAAAGTGATTTGCAAAAGTACAAGCACACCTGCTGTAATAATTCTTCCCGGAATAGCAATGCCTCTCTTACGTTCTTTTTGTGGCTGTTCCATAAACATTCCCCTTTTAAAATCAAACAAGCCAACACGTGAAACACGCATCGGCTTGTTTCTTTATAATTATAAACCAAAAAGGTAATAATTTCAAGATTTCGTATATTAAGGCTAATTTTTACAATATTTCACAATATATAAGATTAAACTTAAAGTCAGATTGAGGTGCAACGCGGAAAACCGATTTGACCAAATTGGTTTCAAGGTCATCTCCTCCGAAATACTGCTCCATACAGGTAATAACCGTATAATTTCCACCATGCTCGTTAATTGATATTAACTTGTGATTTGTAGTTGCAAACCCACTTTCAGGAGTTTTAACATACCCATAAGGTGCATCCTCACTTAACAATTCCTCAAAATCCGTTTTAACCCCATAAAAATGTTCAATAAATCCTGAAACGAGACATGAACTTACACAAATACCGTATCCATCAACATCGGTAGCATAGTCAGTAAGTGTCATAGCCGCACAACCTGCTACTGCCTTAAGGGATTCTAAAGACTCATTATAACAATTATTAATGTTAAGCATAGATATAAATATTTTTTCTAATTCTTCCTCTGTATATACACTTTGTTCGACCGATAAATCAACATCCTGTGTGTCTATCTCAGCTTTCTCAACACTTTCTATCTCAACAGCAGAGGTATGAACATCGACAACATCAATAAATTCTTCATCAAAACAAATAATATCAGTAATTACAGAGGCCAAAACAATACAAAATGATGACAGCGCCAATAAAAAACCTATCAAAACCTTTTTCGTTTTTTTCATGCCCGTCACCACCATATATATTAGTCTATATTAACATTATACACACTATATTGAAATAAAGTGTTTCAATGCAATTACATTTTAATGAAAATTTGATTACAATAGTTACATATCTGTAATCGAAAATACAAATAATAAAAACCTTGGCAACACAATTAATATAAATTGTTGTTATTTTCCGTTTTTTTACAATAAAATTCTATTTGTGTTTAAAGTTTTTATTGCAAAATCGTATGTACTGTATTACAATAATACTGTTGTAAAGATATATTTTTTCAAAGGAAGGGTTTTAAATATGGAAACCAAAGAACGCAGAGTAGGCACTGTTTCAAGGGGCATTCGTTGTCCTATTATTCGTCAGGGTGACAATCTTGCTGATATAGTTGTCGACAGTGTGCTAAAAGCAGCAGAAAGCGACAACTTTGCTATTCGTGATAAAGACGTAATCTCTATGACTGAATCGATTGTTGCCAGAGCACAAGGAAACTACGCTTCGGTTGATGCAATCGCTGCTGACGTTAAAGCAAAGCTTGGAGGAGAAACTATCGGTGTTATTTTCCCGATACTTTCACGAAATCGCTTTGCTATTTGCCTTAAAGGCATCGCAATGGGCGTTAAAAAAATCATCCTTATGTTAAGCTACCCATCTGACGAGGTCGGCAACTGTCTGGTAAATCTTGACAAAATTGATGAAGCCGGTGTAAACCCTTACAGTGATATATTAACTCTTGAGCGTTACCGCGAACTTTTTGGTGAAAACAAGCATGAATTTACCGGTGTTGATTATATCGATTACTACTCTTCAATAATAAAGGAAGCCGGTGCAGAGGTTGAAATCATTTTTGCTAATCAAGCAAAGGCTATATTAAATTATCCCGATTGTGTTTTGACATGTGATATTCATACCCGCGCACGTACAAAACGCATTTTAAAGGCCGCCGGTGCTAAAATTGTTTGCGGACTTGACGATATTTTAAACACAAGCGTTAACGGTAGTGGATTTAACACAAAATACGGTCTTTTAGGCTCTAACAAATCTAACGAAGATACTATTAAGCTTTTTCCACAAGATTGTCAAAGCTTAGTTGATGATGTTGCTGCAAAAATATTAAAAGCAACCGGTAAAAATGTAGAGGTTATGGTATACGGCGATGGAGCATTTAAAGACCCTCAAGGAAAAATTTGGGAATTAGCCGACCCTGTCGTCTCTCCCGCATTTACTAAAGGTCTAATTGGCACTCCTAATGAATTAAAGCTTAAATATCTCGCAGATAATGATTTTAAAGACCTGTCGGGAAATGCATTAAAAGAAGCTATTTCAAAAAGTATTCGAGACAAAGACGGTAGCAGTCTTGTCGGCAACATGGCTTCTCAAGGAACTACCCCACGTCAATTAACCGACCTTATTGGTTCGCTATGCGACCTAACCTCCGGCTCGGGTGATAAAGGCACACCTGTTGTTTTAGTGCAGGGATATTTTGACAACTATACAAATTGACAATTCAAGGAGATTTAAAATGAATGATGTAAGACCGCAATCTATGCAACGAATTACAACCAAAGCACTTGCTGATGCATTTATTAATGAGCAGGTTGAGCTTATCAGAAAACAAGTAGGTGATAAAAAAATTCTCCTTGCTCTTTCCGGTGGTGTAGACTCATCAGTTGTTGCCGCTCTCTTAATAAAAGCGGTAGGAAAACAATTAGTTTGTGTACACGTTAATCATGGATTGATGCGCAAAGGTGAAAGTGAGCAGGTTATAGAGGTTTTCGGCAAGGAATTAGATGCCAACCTTATTTATGTAGACGCTACTGACCGTTTTCTTAATCTTTTATCAGGAATAAGTGAGCCTGAAGAAAAGAGAAAAATCATCGGCGCTGAATTTATAAAGGTATTTGACGAAGAATCGGCAAAACTTAAGGGTATTAAATTTTTAGCACAAGGAACCATTTATCCCGATATATTAGAAAGTAAAGGCGTAAAAGCACATCATAATGTAGGCGGGTTGCCCGAAGATATGGATATGGAGCTTGTAGAACCTGTTAAATTGCTTTATAAAGACGAGGTTCGAGTTGTAGGTGAAGCCCTCGGCCTGCCACATAAAATGGTTTATCGTCAACCATTTCCCGGTCCCGGTCTCGGAGTTCGGTGCTTAGGCGCAATCACCCGTGATAGACTTCATGCTCTGCGTGAATCCGACGCAATTTTGCGTGACGAATTTGATAAATGCGGCCTTGCAGAAAAGGTTTGGCAGTATTTTATTGCTATTCCGGATATGAAAAGTGTTGGAGTACGGAACGAAAAACGTTATGAAGGCTGGCCGGCAATAATACGTGCCGTTAACACTACCGACGCCATGACTGCTACCATTGAAGAAATCCCATACCCTGTGTTGCATAAAATCACCAAGCGAATTACCACAGAAGTAGAAGGAATTAACCGCGTTCTTTTGGACCTGACACCCAAACCCATCGGCACAATAGAGTGGGAATAATAACACTCTCCCAAAACCGCATAAATAAAGGGTTTTGAGAAACTAAAAATAAGTTGTGACTACACTTTTTCAATGCCCTGCTGTAACAAGCGGGGCATTTTGCTTAAACAACAGTATAAGGAGATAATATATGGGACTGTTTGATATATTCAAAAGTGCTTTTTCAAATTCAACAAATACTAAAAAAACAAATTACGTACAGCCTACGAAATCAAATTACATACCCACATATCATATTGAGGATTGGCAACCCAAACTTAAATATCCCAAATATGATAAATTATTTTCTTTGCAAAAATATTTGGAAAGTATAGATTTGCCAAAAACCACAATTTCAAAAATAATGAAATCTAGCAATCCGTTTGGCGAAGCTAAAAATCTTTTCAATGGTCTAAAGGAAAAAGTTGAG
>JAZSAC010000052.1:0-5085 GCA_045601645.1 Acutalibacteraceae bacterium
ATAAAAGCGTTTCTTGAACTTTTTTAAGATAATATTATTTATAATGATACAAAAACAGTATACCTTATATGCAGAAAAAAGTCCAGCATTTTTTGGTTTACTTTGTGACATATTTATGAATTTATTTCCGCAATTTTGTTAGTATAAGACTGCATGATATCAAGTGCTTCTTTAAGTGTATCGAGCATGGTTTGTTTTTCGTCGGGGCGAATAGAAATATAAGGCTTTGAACCGGCACTGAACATAACTCTTTTTTTTATGTTAGAGGTTATAAGGTGAGAAACAGGTTCGGTTAACTTTCCGCAAAACAAAAGCAGTCTTTCGTTTTGTTCACTTATTTCAATAATACCCAAATTTGCGGCAATGTTTTTTAAGAATGATATTTTAATAAGGTCGCTTACTTGGTGCGGAAGGTCACCGTAACGGTCAAGCAGTTCATCGGTAACATCAAGAACATCTTCCTGTGATTTTATTGCCGCAATTCGTCTGTAAGCAGAAAGTCTTTGAGGCAGAGAGGATATATATTTGTCCGGTATATAGGCACTCAAACGAATGTCGACGGTACATTCTACTTGTTCCTTTGGCTTTTCGCCTTTTTCTTCTGCAATGGCATCTGAAAGCAATTTTAAATACATATCATAACCTACGGCTTCCATATGTCCGTGTTGTGCACCACCCAAAACGCTGCCTGCACCACGAAGCTCAAGGTCGCGCATGGCAATCCTAAAACCGCTTCCGAATTCGGTAAATTTTCTTATAGCATCAAGTCTTTTTTGAGAAATATCAGATAAAGCTTTGCCTTGTGTAAAGAGCAAATAGGCATATGCGGTGCGGTGCGAACGCCCGACTCGCCCTCTTAATTGATGTAGCTGTGCTAATCCAAAACGGTCTGAATCCTCAATAATCAGTGTGTTTACATTGGGAACATCTACACCGGTTTCAATAATGGTAGTACATACCAAAATATCAACCTCGTGTTCTAATAGTTGTTGCCATACACGTGAAAGGGCATCCTCTGACATTTTTCCGTGTGCTGTCGCTATTTTGGCATTAGGGTGTGCTTGTTGAATTTTTGCCGCACAAGAATTGATGCTTTCTGTGCGGTTGTGTAGGTAGTAAACCTGACCGCCGCGCCTTAATTCGCGGTTTATAGCTTCATTTATAACAGCATTGTCATGTTCTAAAACATAGGTTTGCACAGGATGACGATTGGTCGGCGCTTCTTCAATAGATGACATATCGCGCAGTCCCGATAATGCCATGTTCAGTGTACGAGGAATAGGTGTTGCTGAAAGAGTAAGGGCGTCAACCGACGGGAAAAGCTCCTTAAGGCGTTCCTTTTGTGCGACACCGAAGCGTTGCTCTTCATCAACTATAATTAATCCTAAATCCTTAAATCTTACTTCTTTAGAAATAAGGCTGTGTGTGCCGATAATAAGGTCTATATTGCCTGCAATAAGATTTTTTTTAATTTTTTCTTGTTGCTTGGGTGTTCTGAAGCGTGACAGCATTTCAACTTCAACCGCCATAGAACCGAAGCGTTCTTTAGCTGTGTTATAATGTTGCCAAGCGAGAATAGTTGTCGGAACAAGAATTGCACATTGCTTGCCATCGGCAATGCATTTGAATGCTGCGCGAAAAGCAACCTCGGTTTTACCGAAGCCCACGTCACCGCAAAGCAGTCGGTCCATAGGAATAGGGCGTTCCATATCGCGTTTAATTTCAGAGGTACAGCGTAGCTGGTCATCGGTTTCTTCAAATTCGAAACGCCGTTCAAAGTCTGATTGCAAATCACCGTCGTGGCTGAATTCAAAGCCCTGTGTTTGCATACGTTTGGCATAAAGTGCTGTGAGCTGTTTGGCTATATCTTTGACGGCCTTTTTTACACGACTTCTGGTATTTTGCCATTCCGACGAGCCCAATTTATTAAGTTTAATTGTGGTATCTTCTGCTGAGCCAATATATTTAGACACCATATCAAGTGATGTTACAGGAACATAAAGAGCATCTCGACCTGCGTAACGAATTTTAATGTAATCACGTGTGATGCCATGAGTTTTTAATTGTTGAACGCCGTCAAAAATGCCGATGCCGTGTGTTACGTGAACAACATAATCACCTTGTTGCAGTTCGTCTAAGGAACCAACCGATGCACCTTTTCCAAAACGTTTTTTATGTTTAGTCGGCGTAACCCTGCCGTGAACAGCAACCGATAGTTTGCCGTTGCTTAATTCAAAGCCGCAACTTAGAGCACCTATAGTTACGAAAACTCCTTTTTTACCGACTTGTTGAGGCTCGGCACAAAACACTGCTGCAACAGAGTTTTCATTCATTTCTTCGCAAAGATTTGAGGCGGCGCGCTCATTGCCTGCAAGTATAACCGTTAGGTCATTATTTGCTGAAATTATGTCCTCACAAAGTGCTTTAACCGAACCGTTGAAGCCAACGTCCTGCTTGAAATTTAATTTTACAGAGGTTGCTGGGTTTTGCTCATAGTGTGTTTTTATAAAATCATCAAAAAATACGGTGCCGATGTTTTCAATGTTTGCGGTAAACAAGGTTTTATCAAGAAAACAAGAGCGAAAATCGGGGGGCAATACACCTTCTGACAGCAGAAGCTTAATTTCCTCAGAGTGAAGCTTTATGCAACCGTCCAAATGTTCGTAAACCGAATTGGTGTCAAAAACAAGCACTGCCGTTTTAAATTGGTTTTGTGAAGAAAAATAGTCTAAAAGGGTGTAATTCTTGGGTGAAATATAACGCAAATAAGCATCATAAGCAATAGGAATACCATTTTTCAAACGCTCTATATCAGCGCCTATCCTAAGCTTTTGATGTTCGTTAATAGTCTTATTGTTAAGGGTTTTTAAAGTCGAAATAAGCTGTTGAACAGAGTCGGGCGTAGATTCTAAAACAGGTGTGATTTTAATTTTGCTTAATGTTTTTATACGGCGTTGAGAATCTGTTTCGAACTCCGAAATGCTGTCTATTTCATCACCGAAAAAATCGATTCGGCATGGGTTGTCCCGATTGGGAGAATACACGTCAACAATACTGCCTCTTACTGAAAATTGACCTACGCCGTCTACCTGTTCAGCTCGGCTGTAACCTCCTGCAATCAATTTACGTATAAGTTCGGCTTGTGCAAATTCTTTGCCGACCGATATAGAAAAACAGCGTTCTGATAAAGACTTAGGACAAATAGTAGAGCTTGTAGCCGCTTCGACAGACGCTAAACACACGTCAAATTCCCCCTCTAAGATTTTAGAGAGGGTGCCTAAACGCCGATGCTCATATTCATGTGAATGCGAAATTTCACTTTTAAAGCAATAGTCACGGCTATGAAATATTGAACAATCAATACCTAACCCGGCAAGGTCTTCGGCAATTCGTTCGTTTTCTGCTTCGTCTTCGGTAATAATTAAGGGCTTGATATTGCTATGGTGTGCCAGCAATGCCGCAAGTAAGCAACGATGTATATGTGAAACACCTGTTACAGCAATAGGATAGTTATTATCAGCAATTGCTGTTATCAGCCTTTGTATTTCCGAAAGACCTAAAAGTTCATCGAAAATGTATTTGTGCTTAATTTGCATAAGTCACCTGTTAAAATTATTCATGGCATCTTGAAAGCCTTTAGTAATAATAGTTTTAATCGCCTTAACACAATTTTCCTCGGCGGTATGGATTATCTCGCTATCTTCTTCGCTTGGTTTTCCCAGCACCCAGTCGGCAAGGTCATAATCGGGGTGTGGCTTTTGTCCGACACCTATTTTAATTCTGGGCATTGTATCGGTTCCGCATAGCTCGAAAATATCCTTTAAGCCGTTATGACCGCCATGACTTCCACTTTTACGAATTCTCAGTTTACCGACATCCATTGCAACATCGTCACAAATTATTATAACCTTATCATGCGGAATTTTATAAAATTTTGTTATTTCGCTTACCGCCATGCCGGAATTGTTCATAAAGGTTAACGGTTTGGATATTAAAATTTTATGTCCTTCAAAAGAAGCATCATAATTTAAAGCATGAAATTTATTTTTTTCAGGACCCGCATTAAGCTCGTTAATTAAAATATCTGCACACCTAAAGCCAACATTATGCCGTGTTTGTGTGTATTTATCACCTATGTTACCGAGACCGATAATTAAAAATTCATATTTTGGTTTGCTTGAAAACAGCATTTTTAACCTTCCTCATTCCACAAAATATAATTATGTAGTTAATAAAATTTAAAATCACAAAAATAAAAATCGAAGCCCATGCCGAAAGCTCAATATAAAGATTCAAGCTGGTTATATTGAAGGGAAAAAGTGTGTTTATTGAACACATAACCTTATAAGTGATTATTGCCACAGGAATCAGGGCAATTACGAATTGTAATATTCCTACAAGCATAAAGGCTTTGGTAAAAGGAAAGTTTTTTCGGCAACAGCGATTTAAAAGACTTGATACAATAAAATTTAATGTTGTGCTTAAAAAAAGTATTAAACAAAAAATCAATAAACCACGAAAATTGCTGTCAAAAGATGGGAAATATTTATTTACTCCCATCAAATAATCCGAAAAGCGAGAGAAATATATATCGACTTTATCAGATAAACAGGTTAAAACGCTTATTACAGAGCAAGTAAGACAAAGTCCACACGATATAATGTATAATGATTTAGGATTGATACCGTAAAAATTGGTTGTTTTTTTTGCTTTTGTCGCTGATATACAATGGGCAGAGGTTAAGACTGTTGCCGAAATAAAAAGAATTATTCCTACGACGGCTGAAAGATAGAAAATGCCAATTGAAGAAAGAAGCAGAAACAAGTCTGCAATAATGCCGAGAGGCAGGCGATAGGCACGTCTTGCCTTGCTAACGGCGGGGGTAAGGAAATTACTGTTATCAACCGAAACGGGATTTTCTTCAATGGTAGTTATATTCATAAGCTCACCTCTTGAACAATATATAGTATATTCTGTCATTTTATTATAATATCAAACTTTTGTTTCGTCAATTATATTATTTAACAAGTTTAAAACGGGTTATATTTATTGCTTGACATTTTTAAAACGCGGGTGTATCATATT
>JAZSAC010000053.1:0-6032 GCA_045601645.1 Acutalibacteraceae bacterium
AACCTTCCTATTTTAATTTGGTCCATAGGCTACCTCCTTTCAATATCATTATAACTATCAACAAGTATAAAAACCACAAACCATTGGTTGAATTACAAAAATTCAACCAAATATTAAATAAATATTCTTTTTGATTGGCATTTTATTATCGAATTATATAAATATTATAAACTGATTTTTTGTTTTTTTTTAATTACTATCATTATGTGTTCCCGTAACAGAAAAATCAACCCACTCAGCAATATTTGTTGCGTGGTCGCCGATTCTTTCAAAATACTTAGCAATCATTAAAAGGTCAACCTCATATTCTCCGTCTTTCGGGTGAGATGCAATCATTGCAATCAAATCGCTTTTGATTTTGCCAAAATAATCATCAACAATATCATCGTGTATAATTACATTACGGGCCAGTTCTATGTTTCTGCTTACATAAGCATCAACACTATCAGTAACCATTTTAATTGTGGCTTCAGCCATCAAATGAATATCGTTGCACTCATCACCACGTCTGCCATTTAAAAATGGTATAATTTCTGCTATATCAGATGCTTGGTCACCTATTCTTTCCATATCGGTTATCATTTTAAGTGCTGCAGATATCTGCCTTAAATCACGTGCTACCGGTTGCTGCTGTAAAAGCATTTTCAGGCAAAGGGTCTCAATATCCTTTTCCTTTTGGTCAATCTCTTCTTCAGAAGCTTTAACCTTAGATAATAACGAAATGTCTCCCGATAGAAGAGCTTTTGCTGCCGAAGCGATGGCCACTTCACACAAAGCACCCATTTCAATCATTTCGTTGTTTAATATAGTTAATTGTTCATCAAATCTATTTCTCATCATCCAAATCTCCCCGTAATATAATCTTCGGTTTTTTGGTTAGCAGGTTGTTCAAACATCTTCTCGGTATTGCCGTATTCAATTAAATCACCCATTAAGAAAAAGGCGGTATTATCTGAAATTCTAACAGCCTGCTGCATATTATGCGTTACCATAATAATAGTCAACCTACTTTTAAGTTCAATAACAAGGTCTTCTATTTTAGAAGTAGAAATCGGGTCAAGAGCACTTGTCGGCTCATCCATAAGTAATACATCAGGTTCTACCGCTAAAGCACGGGCAATGCACAGCCTTTGCTGTTGACCCCCCGAAAGACCAAGCGCACTCTTTTTAAGTCTATCTTTAAGTTCGTCCCATATTGCAGCATCGCGCAGTGATTTTTCGACAACATCATCTAGTTTTGATTTACTCTTAATACCATGTGTACGAGGACCGTATGATACATTATCATATATACTCATAGGAAAAGGATTTGGCTTTTGAAATACCATTCCGATATTCCTTCTTAGCATGTTAACATCGGTATTGCTATCAAAAATATTTTTTCCTCTGTAACAGATTTCACCTGTTACTTTAACGCCGGAAACTAAATCGTTCATTCGGTTAAGCGTTTTTAAAAATGTAGATTTGCCACATCCCGAAGGACCTATTAAAGCCGTTATTGTTCTTTCTCGCAGTTCTAAGTTAATATTTTTAAGAGCATGTGTTTGTCCATACCAAAAATTCATATTCTTTACGGTTATTATATTACTCATACGCTTCTCCTTCTTTTGTAATATCTTCCGACAAGTGTTGCCGACAGGTTGATAACAGCAGTTAAAATCATTAATATTGATGCAATTGCAAAAGCCACTCCAAATTCACCGTTTTCTTTTGCATAAACATACAGTGCAACAGTAAGAGTTGCACCGGGACGTGAAAGACCGTCTATAATACCGCCCAAAGCATGAGCAACTCCAGCAGTATAAAGCAACGCGGCAGATTCACCAACAATTCTGCCGATTGACAAAATACAGCCTGTAACAACGCCATCAACACAGCCCGGTAAAACCACCGTTCTTATAACTCGCCATTTTCCTGCACCCAATCCAAATGCGCCTTCACGGTAACTTTGCAAAACGGTTTTCAAACTTTCTTGTGTCGTTCGCATAACTGTAGGAAGATTCATTATTACAAGTGTTAAAGCACCCGCAATCAACGATGTTCCGAAACCGAAAAATTGGCAAAATAATAACATTCCTACAAGTCCGTATATAATCGATGGTATGCCTGAAAGAGTTTCGGCAGCATATTCTATCATTGCTACAACTTTTTTATTCTTTGCATATTCGGTGAGATAAATCGCAGCACCAACACCCATAGGAATTACAATTATCAGCGTTACAATAATGATATAAAGTGTGTTAAGTATATCAGGAAGAATTCCTACTCGGTCAAACAAATAACTGGGTTTTGTAGATAACAGCTCCCACGAAATATGAAGAATCCCATTGAACAACACATAACCAACCATAAATAATACAAGTGAAACAGTAAATGCTACGGCAAAAATCATTGCTATTTTTAAAAACACTATATTTATTTTTCTTTTTTTAGATATTGTTTTATTTAGCATAATTATTTCTCCTTACGGTATTTAAGGAAAAAGTTAAGTGTTACGTTAATAAGCATAATGAAAAGAAAGAGCACTAATGCAATAGAAAATAATGCTTGTCTTTGAAGACTGCCATCTGCCGAATATGACATTTCACTTGAAACAGCAGTGGTAAGAAATCTTACACTCTCGAAAAGGCTCGGCATATTTGCAACATTTCCCGCAACCATCATAACTGCCATTGCTTCCCCTATGGCTCTGCCAACACCGAGTACCACCGCCGCCGCAATACCGCTTTTGGCGGCAGGAACAGAAATCTTAAAATATGTCTCAATCGGCGTAGCTCCAAGTGCTAATGAGCCTTCCTCATATTCTTTGGGAACAGCCTCTAATGCAGTAATTGAAACCTTAATAATCGAGGGCAATATCATAACACTAAGAACAATAATAGACGAAAACAATCCTGCACCGTCAGGTACATTAAATACTTTCCTTACAAGCGGAACTAAAACCATCATACCAACCAAACCATATACAACCGAAGGAATACCTGCAAGCAGACTTACCGCATACTCCATAACAGTCTTTATTTTGGGTTTCGCTAATTTTGCTAAACAAACTGAAGTTAAAAATCCAATTGGCACACCGATTAAAACAGCACCTGCTGTACCGTAAATACTTGTTAAAATAAAAGGCAAGATGCCGAATTTTTGGTTTGGTCCGGTTGATTTCCATTCAGTGCCGAAAAGAAATTCCGATAAACCAATTTCTCTAATCGCAGGTATACCTGAAATAATTAGGTATATCGTTACAATTAAAACACATGCAACGGTTACAAGACCTAGAACAAGAAAAACCCCGTGAACAAATGCTTCAGTTATTTTTTTTCGTTTTTGCATATTATTTCTCCCTCACCGGAACGACACCTTGTTTAGATATAATCTCATTAGCATCAAACGATGTAATATAGTCAAAAAATCTTTGTACGGTAGGCGTTAAAGTTTTATTTGTTTTAGTCACAACAACATATGGACGCTGTATTTTATAACTACCGTTTTTAATTGTTTCTTCTGACACCTCAATTCCATCAACAGCTACCGTTTTTACATTATCCTTTACAGAAGCTAACGACGCATAACCAATAGCATTAGGATTTCCTGAAACTGTCGTAATAATATCACCTGTAGAGGTTAGCTCTTGCCTATAATCGCATAAATCTTTTGTTTGGGTTACTTCTTCAAAACCGGTTCTTGTACCGCTTCCCGCTTCTCTGCCTATTAGCACAATTTGTCCATCGTTACCGCCAATCTCTTTCCAGTTTTTAATTTCACCTTTATAAATTTTAGCAAGGTCGGTTAAACTCAAATCAGTGATATTATTTTCGATATTCACAATAACAGCTATACCATCAAGTGCTAGAAGCGTTTCGGTAAGTCCTTTTGACTTTTCTTCTTCTGTAAGACTACGGCTTGAAACACCAATATCACATCTTCCTTCAGCCACGGCTGTAATACCTGTTCCAGAACCTGTGGGATTAAAGGTGAATGTGACACCCTTATTTTGAATTTCAAACATTTCACCCAAAGCACCTATTACCTTTTCTACAGAAGTTGACCCATCTACCGATATAGTATTACCATTGCTACAACCCATAATAAATGTTAACATTAACACCCATAAAACAATAGCACTTGATTTTCGTTGCATATATTATCCTCCGTTTATTAATAAAAAAATGATGCTTATTATCATAGTTTTGTCAAAAACAAGTAAAAAAATGTACTATTATTGTTTTTTTATTATGTAGGCAAATAAATCGTACTATAACATTCTAAAAATAGTAATAAAATTAACATAATTACACCTTTTGAAAGAACAATATTTATAAAAATGAAAAGTGGCAGTGCAGAAACCTGCACAGCCACTCTTCATAGTTATGTATTATTAAATAAAACAACAAACCCGAACGTTTCACCGATAGGTAAAAGGTTCGGGTTTGAAACTGATGGTGCGAGTGACGGGACTTGAACCCGTACGTCGTGGACACACGCCCCTCAAACGTGCCTGTCTGCCAGTTCCAGCACACTCGCATTTGCGACTTGTCTATATTATCACAACACCGTTATTTTGTCAACCAAAAATTTAACTTTTTTACAGTCTTTTACTTTTTTATGATAAAAATTTTCTTTAACTCTTCTAAAAGCCAATTTTTCCATTAAGTGTAAAAATAAATATTATAACTGCTATAATGGCAATAACTATTGCGCCCAACACAATAAATACCGTTGCTTTTTTGTTGCTGATTATCTGCTTTTTCGGCATTAATGATAATTGTCCGAATATTTTTGTAATAGGTTTATATATTAACAAAGTTAAAGATGCATTGATAATTGATTTTAAAGCATTGAACGGCAATAAAAGCGATGGTATCAAACTTATTACCATTCCCCTTTCAACGCCCATATAAAACGGTGTTATGAAAATATTTGCCAACAGCATTACAGATATAACGGCAAAAACAGCTGCTATTACAGCAATTACAGCCCCTTGCAGTGTACGTTTTTTATTATAAATCAAACCAATTGTACACGAAAATGCAGCACTTGACAAAAAATTCATAATCAACCCGTAAACACCGGTATCAGAAACAGTTATAAACTCAACAAAAGCCACTATTGCCGAGCTAAGCAAACCTGTTAAAGGCCCATAAATCAGTGCAGATATGGCTATTATTGCATCTTTAAAATCAAATGTTAAAAATGACACCTTGAAATGCAAAAGGAATGTGCAAAGATATGCCAAAGCACAAAGCATACCTACTACACTTAATTTTTTTATGTTTGAAATATTTTTCATAAGTATCCCCCTAAAAAAATAAAAACCGCCACTTAACATGGGCGGAAAAACTTAAGTTAAAACTGCAATCTTCTTTTATCCGGACTATACCGTCGGCTTTGGAATTTCACCAAATCAGCTTTAAAGCTCGCGGGCTTACGTTAGACGCTTACCGCCGGTGGAGAATTTCACTCCGCCCTGAAGAAATATTAAGTTTACTCATAACATTATATGCTCAACATAAACTTTTGTCAATACATTGTTCTATATACAATAAACAAAATGACACACTGAACTGCAAAAATCAACGGTATACCGAAAACAAATCTGTTTTTTTGTGTTTTATGATGAAAAATACACATTGCGAAATACATAAACGCACTTCCACCTAAAAGTGCCATTATAAACAAAGCCTTTTCACTTATACGACGGCACGTTTTTATTGCCAAAATTTTGTCAACAACTATCGCAAAAAATGATATTACGGAAATAGTTAACAAATATACCAATAATATTTCACCTAAAAGCGACAAATACAACACCTATTTTCATAAAAACATATTGTTATTTTCGCTATATTATACTATAATATAATAAGTATTTCAAGCAAGGGAGAACAGTTTTGAACGACAAAACAAAAAAAGCACATTCTTTAGCAGTTATAATTGCAACGATATTTGCTGTTATTTATTCTGTTTCAACAATAGGTTGCATTTTTTTAAAGAAAAGCAATGTTTTTTCACCGACAAGCAATGATTCATCATCG
>JAZSAC010000054.1:0-13565 GCA_045601645.1 Acutalibacteraceae bacterium
TAAGAAAACCATAGCAATAATAATTGCAATAGTTTTTATTTTATTTGTTGCAGTGCCTTGGGTAATAGTTAAAATAAATAATTCTTCAAAAAACTCAAGACCGACCTTTACCTACGCACAATTGCTTGAAAGGACGACTGCCGATACTGTAGCAACAAAGCTTTTTAATATTAAATATAGTCAAAAAGATAAATTAGATATGCATAAGGAAATAACAGAAACACTTGAAATAAAACGTCAGATGGCTGATTTCTCAATTGATATTTCAACCGATAATATTATAAGCTTAAATCTTGTGTTTAAGGTAATGCCTGACGTTTCGGTAGAGGATTGGTTTGAAAATTCAATAATAAAATATTGTTGTGTTTATATGGCTTTGGATAGTACTTTAGATAGGGTTGCATGGTCTTTTACTGAGGATATACAAGGGAATAAAGATGGGTATTTTACTCGAGATGATGCGTTTAAACTAATTAATTTAAATGTACCGGTTGAAAAATTCGGTGAATCTGACACGGCAATTCAGTTGCTTTTAAATCAATTCGGTATAGAAGCATAAAATTTAAGGTTACGGCAATTCTTTTGAATAGCCGTAACCTTTTTTTATTTTAAGAATAACATGGAAGAGGCAGAATAATATTTGAAAGGTGTTGCTGTATTGGAGTATGAGTTATCTTTAAATCAAATATGTCCCGGTCAGCACGCTACGGTTTGTGCCGTTAAAACCGATGTCGGAATAAGGCGTCGGTTGCTGGATATAGGACTGGTTCCAAATACTGATGTTGAATGCTTAGGAAGGAGTGTAAGTGGTGACCCGTCAGCGTATCTTATCAGAGGCGCAGTTGTGGCACTTCGTCGGGAAGATTGCAAAAAGATATTTATAAAATATTGATTTGAGGTGCGCTTATGGGTTTAACCGGCAGTTCAACCGGGAAAAAAGCCGTTGACTGTGGTTTGGTGATAAATCGGCAAACGGCTAAAGATAAGGTGATTGCTCTTGCGGGCAATCCAAATGTAGGTAAAAGCACTGTGTTTAATGCAATTACCGGTATGAATCAGCATACCGGTAATTGGTCGGGTAAAACGGTTGCAAACGCAATGGGACGCTACGAAACTGAAAATTATAATTATATACTTGTTGATATTCCGGGAACATATTCACTAATGGCAAACTCTGCAGAAGAGGAGGTTGCCAGAAACTTTGTTTGCTATGGAAATGTAGATGCTGTAGCTGTTGTATGCGATGCCACATGTATTGAGCGCAATCTTGGACTTGTTTTACAAATCATCGAAACAGGTGTAACAGTTATTGTTTGTATAAACCTTCTTGATGAGGCAAAACGCAAGGGGATAAAATTAGATATTGAAAAATTATCAAAAAGATTAGGTGTTACGGTTGTAGGAATAGTAGCACGTCGCAAAAAGAGTCTTAACGCATTTATTGAAGCTTTAGACAATGTATTTCTTGAAAATAAATCCGAAAGTTCGTTTTTGGTACGCTATACACCTGAAATCGAACAGGCGATAGCTATGGTTGAGCCATCGGTAAAAAATGCTGTTGACGGCAAGCTAAACAGTCGTTGGTTAAGTATAAAATTGCTTGATTTTGACGAAAAATTATCCGAGCAAACAGAGAAATATCTTAATTTTAATATATTAAAAGATGAAGCAGTGGCTGATGCTGTTTATAAAGCAAACGATTTTTTATCAAGGCAAGCAATAGGCTCGGAGGAGATAAAAGAGATTATTGCGACAAAAACAGTAAAGACGGCAGAAAAAATATGTTCTGGGGCTGTTGAGTATAAAAAAACCGATTACAGTGCTTTTGACCGTCGGCTTGATAAGATGTTAACAGGTAAAATAATAGGTTATCCCGTAATGATTTTGTTATTATTGCTTATATTTTGGTTAACCATAGTCGGAGCCAATTATCCGTCTGAGCTGTTATCGGATTTTCTTTTTTCCGGCAAAGATGCGTTGCGGTGGTTACTGAATGTTATACACTCACCAATGTGGATTCAAGACTTAATTATAGATGGAATGTATACAGTACTTGCGTGGGTTGTTTCGGTAATGCTACCGCCAATGGCAATCTTTTTTCCGTTGTTTACTTTATTAGAAGATATGGGATACTTACCACGGATTGCATATAATCTTGATAAACCTTTTCACAAATGCAATTCTTGCGGAAAACAAGCTTTAACTATGTGCATGGGGTTTGGCTGTAATGCAGCAGGTGTTGTCGGTTGCCGTATAATAGATTCACCGAGAGAAAGGCTGTTAGCAGTTTTAACTAATAGCTTTGTGCCATGTAACGGAAGATTCCCTGCTATAATTTCTATTATTTCCATGTTTTTTGTGGGTACTGTTTCGGGTCTTTTTTCTTCTTTTTTATCAACTTTGCTCTTAACGGCAGTAATCCTTTTAGGAATTGCAATGACATTTATTTCGACAAAATTTTTATCTAAAACATTATTAAAAGGCATGTCTTCTTCGTTTGTGTTAGAGCTTCCGCCATATAGGTGTCCCCAAATAGGTAAGGTTTTATTGCGTTCGGTATTTGACCGTACACTTTTTGTTTTAGGCAGAGCAGTTTCAATAGCAGCCCCTGCGGGAATAATTATTTGGATTATGGCAAATATTACAGTTGACGGCAATACATTATTGTATTTGTCCAGCAGTTTATTAGACCCGATAGGAAAAGCTCTGGGGCTTGATGGTGTAATATTGATGGCGTTTATCTTAGGTTTTCCCGCTAATGAAATAGTTGTTCCAATAACCATAATGGCATATACTGCCGGAAATAGTCTTATTGAATATGATAGTCTGTGGCAACTTAAAGACCTATTGATTGCTAATGGTTGGACGGCGGTTACTGCAATTTGTTTTATCGTGTTTTCTCTTATGCATTGGCCGTGCTCGACAACCTTAATGACGGTAAAAAAAGAAACAGGTAGTTTTAAATGGACAGTTGTTGCAGCTTTGTTGCCAACCGTTTTTGGTGTGGCATTATGTGTATTAATCAATATGATGTCAAAGATTTTTTGAATTTTATAGTTAAATACCGACCCGGTTTAGCAAACGTCATAACCTGGTCGGTATATTTTTATAGTGAATTATTATTCAACAGTACATTTAATCTCTGGTTGAAAATTTATAAACAGTTGAGCGTCGATAAATTTCGCCTTTTTTAATAAACGGTGAGGGAAAATGACCGAATTCAGCGGCGTTGGGGAAGCCTTGAGTTTCAATACAAATTCCCGAATGGGCAGAGTATTTGGTGCCATATTTTCCTGTTGTTGGTTTTATAGCGTTGCCGGTATATATTTGAACACCGGGCTGGTCAGTAGAGCAGATAAGCTCTATACCGGTTTTGTCGCTATATAAACGGGCAAACTCTCTAAAACCTTTATTATCTAAAACAAAGTTATGGTCAATACCATGAGCCGTTTTAACAGGCTTAAAATCCGATTCTATTACTTCACTTATAATACGTTCTTTTCTAAAATCAAAAGGGGTGTTGCGTACGGCTATTATATTGCCGTTTGCAAGACATTCTTCATCGGTTTCACAGTATGCAGAGGCTGATATTTGCAAGGTGTGATTTAAAACGGTGCTTTCGGTTTCTGTACCATTAAGGTTAAAGTATGCGTGATTTGTAAGGTTTATAATAGTATCAGCATCGCTGATTGTATAATAATCAACAGTTAATTCACCCTTAGCCGATAAAGAATAGGTTACTTGAACATCTAAATTTCCGGGATAATTTTCTTCACCGTCGGGACTTAAATAATCAAATTCAATTGAGTACTTATCAATATCATGTACGGTAAAAAGCTTATGATTGAAGCCTTCTTGCCCTCCGTGAAGGTGATTTTTGCCATTATTTATGAATAAATTATAGGTTTTGCCGTTTAATGTAAAACTTCCGTTTTCAATGCGGTTGCAAAATCTTCCGACGACCGAGCCCATGTAACCGCAAGCACCCAAATAGGTATCTGCCGTATCAAAGCCCAATAAAATATCAGTTGTTTTTCCATAGCGGTCTGGTCCGCAGAACTTTATCAAAGTTGCACCGTAATTGCTAATATCAACACTGTATTTGCCGTTTGTTAAATGATATAATCTTATTTCACGACCATCAGAGGTTGTTCCAAAATGAGTTGATTTAATCATAAATGATTACCTCTAAAAAATAAATTTTGAGCATTATAACAAGTAATCGCAAGAACATTTTCAACAGTAGTGTTTTTTATTTCGGCAATTCTTTTTGCTGTATAATAAATATATGCAGAGTGACAAGTATTGCTTCTATAAGGAGAAGGGGCGAGGTAAGGAGCATCGGTTTCGAGCAGTATTCTGTTTAACGGTATTGTTTCAACCGTTTCAACAAGTTTACGTGCGTTTTTAAAGGTTACAACACCGCCTACACCTATATAAAAACCTATTTTAACGAGTTCTAATGCCATTTCGCGACTACCTGAAAAGCAATGAACAGAACCTTTAGGTTTAAATGTATTTAAAATTTCCATTGTGTCGCCGTGTGCATCGCGGTCGTGAACTATAATCGGAAGATTCAACTCGTTTGCTATTTCGCATTGTCGACGAAAGACTTGTTTTTGTTGCTCTTTGCGAACTGATGAATAATGGTAATCAAGCCCGATTTCTCCGACAGCAACTACCTTAGGCTGTTGTAAAAGCTTTAAAAGACGCACTTCATCTAACAGCATATTATGGCTTTCAACAGATTCGGGGTGAAGGCCGATTGCAGTATAACAACGTTCGTGTTTTTCAGATATTTCCAGACATTTTTCGGCAGAGTCTAAAAGGTCTGTGGAATTATTTATTATAAATCCTACACCGTTTGAAAAAAGATTGCTTAAAAGTTCATCGCGTGTTTCGTCAAAGCAAATGTCGTCGTAATGAGCATGGGTATCGAAAATAGAATGAGCAGGAGCAAAAACATCTTGTTTTAAGTCAATCATCTAATTTTGCTACCGCTTTCAATATTGTCTGCAAAAATTACTCGCACATCATCCTCACCACAGTCGGCGGCAAGAATCATACCTGCCGATTCAACACCGCAAAGCACAGCAGGTTTAAGATTTGCAACGCAAATAACTGTGTGACCGATTAAATCTTCGGGTTTATACCATTTAGCAATGCCTGATGCAACCGCTCTTTCGGCACCGCTGCCATCGTCTAGAGTTAATTTTAGCAGTTTTTTTGCCTTTTTTACAGGTTCACAAGCAATAACCTTGCAGGCACGAAGGTCAATCTTGCAGAAATCTTCTATTGAAATTTCAGAAAGAAAAGCAACGTTTTCTTTAATATTGTTATTCTCCGTCTCTTTTTGAGATGCTTGTAAAGCTTCAATATCAGCAAGTACCTTTTCGGTATCAAGACGGGCAAATAAGGGCTCACCAACGCCTACCGAGTAGCTTTCAACAGCACCGAAGGACAAGGTATTATTTTCGCATTGAACTTGTTTAATAATTTTTTCGGAGCATTCAGGACAAATAGGAGCCAAAAGCTCTGCTAAAAGTCTTATTCCTTCAAGCAGATTATATAAAACAGCTTCAAGATGCGGTTTTTCAAATTCATTCTTTGCTAATGCCCAAGGCATAGTTTCGTCAATATATTTATTGCAACGCCGTGCTAAAGACATAACTGTATCACAGGCATCCGAGTTGTGGTAAGAATCCATCAAGCTTTCATATTTTTCAATTACGTTATCAGCGGTTTGACGGAGTTCTTTATCAAATTCATCAAAGTCGGAAGCAGGCTTAGCTACCTTTCCGCCGAAGTATTTATTTGTCATTGCTATAGTACGGTTAACAAGGTTCCCGAGTGTATTGGCTAGGTCAGTATTATACTTGTTTATAAAATTTTCATAGGTGATAACACCGTCTTGTGCAAAAGGCATTTCAGATAAAAGAAAATATCTTACAGCATCAGAACCGAACATTTTCACCATATCGTCAGCATAGATTACGTTACCCTTAGATTTACTCATTTTATCATCGCCCGAAAGCAACCAAGGGTGTGCTAAAATCTGTTTTGGTAAAGGTTCACCTAAAGCCATAAGAATAATAGGCCAATAAATAGAATGAAAACGGACAATGTCTTTACCTATAACGTGCAAATCGGCGGGCCAATATTTCTTATAAAGGTCAGAGCTTCCATCTGGATTGTACCCAATACCTGTAATATAATTACTTAACGCATCAAGCCAAACATATACAACATGTTTTGTGTCAAATTCGACAGGGATACCCCAAGAAAATGAGGTACGAGATACACAAAGGTCGGCAAGACCGGGTTTTATAAAATTGTTAACCATTTCAGCCTTACGAGATAAAGGTGCAAAGAAATCAGGGGTGTTTTCATAATATTCAACCAATTTGTCCTGATATTTGCTTAATTTAAGAAAATAGGCTTCTTCTTTAGAGTCGATACAATCTCTTCCGCAGTCGGGACATTTGCCGTCCTTTAACTGTGATGAAGTGAAAAATGACTCGCAGGGAACGCAATATTTACCTTCATATTCACTTTTGTATATGTCGCCCTTGTCATATAATTTTTTAAAAATCTTTTTGATAGCATCTTCATGGTCAGCATCTGTGGTGCGTATGAAACGGTCATAGGTAACGTTAAGACAGTCCCAAACCGACTTGATTTGCCCTGCAACCTCGTCAACCAAGGCTTTAGGTGTAAGACCTAATTCTTTAGCGTTTTCTTCAATTTTCTGCCCATGCTCATCAGAACCGGTCAAAAAGTGAACGTCAAACCCTTTTTTACGCTTATATCTAGCTATCATATCTGCTAAAACGATGTCGTAGGAATTGCCGATGTGTGGCTTTTTAGATGCATAGGCGATAGCAGTTGTAATATAAAACTTTTTATTTGACATATAAAAAATCTCCATTCGTATAATAACCATACAATATTGTAGATATTATAACACAGCCATTATTCAAATACAAGTAAAACCATGCCAAATACATTTAAAATAGTTCTTGCAAAACGTGAAAACATAGTATATAATAAAACAAATAAAGGTTTTGTCCTTAATAATTAAACGCATTGATGAAGAAAAGTAGCCGTTTTAAAAGGCAAACAGAGAGATGTGCATTAGCTGAAAGCATATTTGTCGAAAATTCGGTGAAGTTCACTTCGGAGCGGCGGTGCTGAAAATTATAGTATGTGCCGACGGTTTGACACCGTTAAAGGTTAAAAGAGTGTTTGCTCAAAAAGGCGGTTGCTTTTAAAACAAAAATGCGGGTGGTACCGCGGAGTCAATTTATGGCTTCGTCCCTTTTATTTAGAGGGGCGAGGTCTTTTTTATTCTTATATTAGGAGGAAAATTGATGAGAGAACAGATTGAAAAGTGTAAAGCCAAGGCTTTGGCGGAAATTACGGTTGCCGCTGACGAAAAAAGTATTGACGAAATAAGGGTAAAGTATTTAGGCAAAAAGGGTGAGCTTACCGCTATTTTAAAGCAAATGGGCAGCTTATCTCCTGAAGAGCGTCCAATTATAGGTCAAATTATAAACCTTGCTAAAGCAGAGGTTGAGGGTGCAATAAATTCTGCTTTTGCAGATTTTAAGACTAAGGCAGCTGATAAAAAAATAAAGGAAGAAACCATTGATATTACCATGCCTTCAAAAAAGGCAGAGCAGGGTGGACTGCATCCACTTAACATTGTGCTGAATGATATGATTGATATATTTCAGTCAATGGGGTTTGATGTTGTCGATGGTCCTGAAGTAGAAACCGACCATTATAATTTCGAGTCGTTAAATGTTCCCGCCGACCACCCCGCAAGAGATATGCAGGATACTTTTTATTTGGCTGAAAATCTGCTGCTCAGAACCCAAACATCAGCAGCACAAATAAGAACTATGGAAACCAGAAAACCTCCGATTAGGATTATTTGTCCGGGACGTGTTTATCGTGCAGATGAGGTTGATGCAACCCATTCGCCTGTGTTCCATCAAATAGAGGGCTTGGTGGTTGATAAAAACATTACAATGTGTGACTTAAAAGGTGTTTTAGAACAATTTGCTCAAGAAATATACGGTAGCGATACCGAAGTTAAATTTCGTCCGTCGTTCTTTCCGTTTACAGAGCCTTCGGTTGAGGTTGATGTTACCTGTTCTGAATGTAAGGGCAAGGGTTGTCGTGTTTGCAAGGGCAGTGGTTGGATTGAGATTTTAGGCGCCGGTATGGTTCATCCAAGGGTATTACAGTCTTGCGGAATTGACCCTGAGGAGTACTCAGGATTTGCTTTTGGCATAGGTCTTGACCGTTTGACTACAACACGCTATAAAATCAGTGACATTCGGTTGTTGTTTGAGAACGATTTACGTTTCTTAAAGCAGTTTTAAAGGGAGGGAACAAAAATGAAGGTTAGTTTAAGTTGGCTTAAAAATTATGTAGATATTGATGTTCCCGTTGAGGAACTTTGCGATAAAATGGTTATGGCAGGTTTTGAGGTTGAGGAGGTTATCGACCTTAGCAACACCATGCATAATGTTGTGGTCGGCAGGGTAACAAAAATGGAGCGTCACCCCGATTCAGACCATATGTTTATATGTCAGATTGACTGCGGTTTGTCAGAGGATGTTCAAATAGTAACCGGAGCACAAAATGTTCATGTAGGTGATTTGGTTCCTGCTGCGTTACACAATTCCGATTTACCTAACGGTATGCATATAAAGAAGGGTAAGCTGCGAGGAGTTGCTTCTAACGGCATGTTGTGTTCGGGTGAAGAACTGTGTGTTGATGACAGCATTTATCCGGGCGCTTCGGTTAACGGAATAATGATAATAAAGCCTAATTCGGTCTCGGTAGGTACCGATATGCGTGAGGTTTTAGGTATAAATGATTTTATTATTGATTTTAAAATAACAGCTAATCGTCCTGATTGCCAGAGTGTTTTAGGTATTGCCCGAGAGGCTGCTGTTGTGTTGAAAAAAGAGTTTAAAGGACCTAAACCCACATATAAAACAGTTGGTGAAAATATATCGGATTATATAGAGGTTGAGGTTAAAAATTTCGACTTATGTCCAAGATACTGTGGCAGGGTGATTAAAAATGTTAAGATTGCTGAGTCGCCCGATTGGTTAAAAAAATGCATTTCGGCTGCAGGAATGCGACCGATAAATAATATTGTAGATATAACAAATTTTGTCATGCTTGAAACAGGTATGCCTATGCATGCTTTTGACCTGCGTGATGTTAATAGTCGTAAAATAATTGTTCGTAATGCAGAAAAAGGGGAAAGTATTACAACTTTAGACGGAAAAGAGCATAATTTAACCGAAAATATGTTGGTTATTGCCGATGGCAAGGTGCCTTCCTGTATTGCAGGAGTAATGGGTGGTATTGATAGCGAAATCAAAGAAGATACAACTGAAATTTTCTTTGAGTGTGCAAAATTTCGTCGTGACAGCGTAAGAAAAACAGCCAGAAAGTTGGGCATTCGCACCGAAGCCAGCGGACGTTTTGAACGCGGTGTTGATATAATAAATGTTGAATTTGCTATGAATCGTGCGTTAGAGCTGGTTGATATATTGGGAGCAGGTGAGGTGGTTGACGGCTTTATTGACTGCAATCAAGGATTACCAACACCTAGAGAATTAAGTGTTAAGGCGGCTGACGTTGTTGCACTTTTGGGTATTGACATACCGGCACAAACAATGGTGGAGATTCTTAACAGCTTAGGCATTGAAACCACTTTAACAGATGGTGTTTTAAATTGCCGGGTTCCGTCAATTCGTGATGATATTGAGGGTAGAGCCGATATTGCCGAAGAGGTTATGAGAATTTTCGGTTATCATCACATAAAAGGAACCGTTATGAAGGGTGCTATTGAAAGAGGAAGAAAGCTTCCCGAACGTCTAAAGGGTGACAGCATAAAGTCTTGCCTTATAGCAAATGCTTTTAATGAAATTGCCACATATTCATTCATTGGCAGTAAGGCAATTGATGCTTTAAAATTAGACGATAACGATGCTCGTCGCAAGTGTGTCACTATCTTGAATCCGTTAGGTGACGAGTATTCAACTATGCGTTCACAGCTTGTTACGAGTATGATGACTGTAATGGCTACCAATTATAACAGAAAAATAAAATCGGCAAGATTGTTTGAATTAAGTAAGGTGTTTGTGCCCAAGCAGTTGCCGGTTATTGAACAGCCGTTAGAGGTTCCTGCTTTGTGCTTAGGTGTTTATGGTGGTGATGAAGATTTCTTCACATTAAAGGGTGTAGTTGAGGCTGTAGTTGGTATTTTTAGCAATGAGCGAATTGAATATTCCCGTGCTAGTGAAACATATCTTCATCCGGGCCGCAGTGCTGTAGCAGATATTAATGGTAAAACAGTTGCTGTTTTTGGTCAGGTTCACCCTGCTGTTGCAACTGAGTTTGGTATTGATGAGGCTTGTTTTATTGCAGAAATTCATGTTGATGCTTTATTTAAAATGGAAAAGGCAAAACCAGTTTATAAACCTTTGCCTAAATTTCCCGCCGTTGAACGAGATTTGGCTTTGGTTTGTGATGCCGATATTCCGGTAGGAGAGTTGGAAAAAGCTATTTATGAAGGAGCAGGCAAGCTTTGTGAAAATATTGAGTTGTTTGATATTTATCAAGGTTCACAGATTGCCGATGGTAAAAAGAGTGTTGCTTATCGTGTAACACTTCGTTCGGCAGATTCTACCTTGACCGATGAGGTTATCGACCGTGCGGTAAACAAGATGATAAAACGTCTTGAAGCTGTCGGTGCTTCACTGAGAGTTTAAAAGTTTCACCCGATTACAAAAATGTAGTCGGGTGAATTATTTTGTTTTAAAAGCGCAATAAAAATAGTTGAAATTATAAATAAATTGTGCTATACTGCAAAACAACAAAACCCGTTGAAACTATCGGAAGGCAACAACCGATAGTGAAGGGGACTCTGGAGAAGCTCGATTTATCGAGTGCCGAAGGTGCAAGGCAGAAGCCGAATCTCTCAGGCAAAAGAATAGAGTCAGATTATAATATTATCTGATAATACAATTTTTTTCAGAGCCGCTGTTTTTTCAGCAGCTTTTTATTATTTATGGGGGTTCTTATGGAAGCAATTGAAAAATTATTATTATCTGTTATCAAAACATTAAATGCATATTTGTCAGATTATATTTTAATTATTCTGCTCGTAGGCGTAGGCTTGTTTTTTACGGTAAGAACTCGTTTCGTTCAGGTTAGGTTCTTTGGCGAGGGAATGAAAAAGGTTTTCGGTGGGTTAAGTCTCAGAGGTGGAAAAAAAGAAAGCGGGATTTCACCCTTTCAAGCATTGGCTACCGCTATTGCTGCACAGGTTGGTACAGGTAATATTGTAGGAGCTTCGGGAGCTATTTTAGTTGGTGGTCCCGGTGCTATATTTTGGATGTGGATTATTGCTTTTTTAGGCATGGCAACTATTTATGCTGAGGCTGTATTGGCACAAAAAACGCGTACTGTTGATGAAAACGGTGAAATTCACGGCGGTCCCGTTTATTATATTAAAAGGGCTTTTACCGGCACGCTCGGAAAGATTCTGGCAACTTTTTTTGCAATTGCCATCATACTTGCACTCGGGTTCATGGGTTCAATGGTTCAATCTAATTCAATTGCTGAGTCGGTCTGCAATGCTTTGGGAACAAATTATGAAAAATGGGGTTGGATAATAGGCATTATTCTTGCTGCTATCGCTGCATTTATATTTATCGGCGGTATACAGAGAATAGCTGCTTTTGCCGAGAAAGTTGTTCCGATAATGGCGGCATTTTTTCTATTAGGCGGCATCATTATTTTGGCAATTCGTTATAAATATATTTTAGAGACATTTGGTCTTATTTTTGAGTATGCCTTTACACCTGATGCGTTAATCGGTGGCGGTATCGGTTATGCCATAAAGACTGCAATAAGCCAAGGTGCTAAGCGCGGTCTTTTCTCTAATGAGGCGGGTATGGGTTCAACACCTCATGCACATGCGCAGGCAAACGTTGAAAAACCTCATGAACAAGGCGTTGTTGCTATGATTGGTGTTTTTATTGATACCTTCTGTGTGCTTACTATAACAGCCATAGTTGTTATTTCTTGTCTTTATTCAGGTGATGGTATTTTGGCAGGTAAGACAGGGAATGAATATTTGCTGGCAACATCAGGCGCATCGGCGCTTGTTTCTAAAACAAGTGCAATGCAGATGGCTGTCACTTCGGCTTTAGATAATTTTATGCCGATTAATATTGCTACTAAAATAGGTGGTATATATATTGCAATTTGTTTAATGTTTTTTGCCTTTACAACCATTATCGGTTGGAATTTCTTTGGTAAAATAAATGTACAGTATTTATTTAAAAACAGCAAGAAAGCAGTTACTGTTTATTCTATTGTTGCTATTGTGTTTATTTTTATGGGTACAATTCTTTCAAACGATTTAGTTTGGGAACTTACCGACTTTTTTAATTATCTTATGGTAATTCCAAACGTTATAGCATTGCTTGCACTTAATAAATTGGTAAAAAATGAAAGCTCAGAAGCAAGGCTTGTAAGGCGTAAATAAAAAGTAAAGCTAAAAATCAGAATAAAAAACAGCCCATCGATTAAATCTCGATGGGCTGTTTTGTGCACAAATAAGTTTTATTCAGTAACATAGGTGACGGAACATATGAACGCCATTTTTTAATTTGACCGATTATTTTTTAAAATCTTCGACGATATCATTTGCAATTCTTGACGGTGTTTGAGATAAATCTTCACCAAAAATATTTTTTATCATATCTTCTCTTTTCGATTTTAAAGGGTCATTTCCTGTCTTTAATTGTTCCAAATACATAGCAATATCCGATTCATTTTTTGCTACATAACATACTGAAAGTATTTTATTGAAAAAGTTCAAATAGGTAACATCGGCATTGTTTGAAGTACAAAAAATTATAGGCTTGCCGGTAACAAAATACTCTATAACAACTGCCGAAATATCAGTCAACAGAACGCTTGATTGCCAAAATGTTGCTCCATATTCTTTAGAATTATCCATTGAAGTATTGTGGCAATCATTTCGTTTTTTTATAAAATCAGCAACCTCTTCCGCTGTCATTTCACCGGTTTTAATAAAATTGTCGAATGTCATAGGATGAGGTCTGAACAATACATCCACATTCGGATTTTCTTCGGCATATTTAGGCAGAAAATCTTTATGTCTCAAAAAATTACTGCCACCGATTTTTTTATCTGTACTCTATCTTGGAGTCTAAATTACATGAAATTCATTTTTGGAAAATTCCCATGATTCACACTTTTGGTCTTTTTCACTTAAATTAAGAGGGGTTTCGTCTAAAAGCGTATATCCTTCAGCACTTGCTGTGCCGTTATATTCGCCTTTAAGTTGTGGCCATTGAATGTTAATTTTAGGGTCGTTCTAGGCAAGACCGCCTACACCCGTTACAAATACTCTCATTATCTGTTACCGTACATCTTATCGTAGTAATTTTGATACTCGCCCGAAATAATGGTTTCCCACCATTCTTTATTATCAAGAT
>JAZSAC010000055.1:0-2332 GCA_045601645.1 Acutalibacteraceae bacterium
ATGTCGGTAAAAAGTGCAGATATTTTAATTCTAATTTTGGTTTTTTTGTTGGTTGTAACACTAATAATTGCTTTGATTTAAAACAAAAAAGCACTGCATCAGCAGGGCTTTTTTAAAATTAAATTAATTTTCAGAACAACATTTTTTAGATGTTATAAATTTTATTACAAAAAGCGTAGCAATCATTAATACAAGTGCAATAGGTAAGGAAATGAGCCAATTTTGAATGAAACCTGTTATAATATATGCTACAAAGGAAACACCTGCAACAGTAAGAGCGTACGGCAATTGTGTAGATACATGATTTATATGATTGCATTGAGCACCTGCCGAGGCCATAATCGTTGTATCTGAAATAGGTGAGCAATGGTCACCGCAAACAGCACCCGCCATGCAAGCAGAAATGGCAATAACCGAAATTTCTCCGCCGTTGGGGAATACACTTAATACAATTGGAATGAGAATTCCAAAGGTACCCCAAGAGGTTCCTGTTGCAAAAGAAAGACCTATTGCAATAAGGAAAATGATTGCAGGTAACAATATATTTAATGATGCAGCAGAGCCTTCAACCAAGTTGGAAATGAATATTTTAGCACCGATGCTGTCAGTCATAGTCTTTAAGGTCCAAGCACAAACTAAAATCATAATTGCAGGTACCATAGCCTTAAAGCCTTCAGGTATAGATTCCATACATGCTTTAAATGAAAGAACGCGTCTTGCAAGGAAGAAAATAATTGTGAAAATTACAGATATAAACGAACCGAAAAGTAATCCCACTGAAGCATCACTATTTGAAAATGCTGTGATGAAGTTACGATATCCTTCTTCACCGGCAGTAAAGAATCCGCCGGAATAAATCATGCCCAGAACGCAGGCAATGATAAGGAATACTACCGGAACGATAAGGTCGCAAACCTTGCCTCTTGGATTTTCGGGCATGTTTTCAACGCTTTCGGTAATCTTAGATGAGAAAATATTGCCGTTTTTGGCATTCTTTTCGTGATGTTTCATGGGACCGTAATCCATCTTAGAAACAGCAAGGAAAATCATCATTGCGATGGTTAGTAATGCATAAAAATTATAAGGAATAGCATGTATAAATAGGGAAATCCCGCTTTCCTCACCTGCGCCTTTAGCAAAACCTGCTACTGCGGCAGCCCATGAAGAAATGGGGGCAATAATACAAATAGGTGCTGCTGTCGAATCTATAAAATATGCAAGCTTAGAACGCGAAATGTTATGCTTGTCTGTAACAGGGCGCATAACTGAGCCAACAGTAAGGCAGTTGAAATAATCATCAATGAAGATAAGTACGCCTAAAAGTATTGTTGCTAATTGTGCACCGGTTTTTGTTTTTATATGCTGTGTTGCCCAACGACCGAAAGCAGCTGAACCACCTGCTTTATTCATCATGGCAACCATAGCGCCAAGCATTACTAAGAATATTAGAATACCGACATTATATGAATCAGCAACGCTTCCTACAAAGCCATCGATAAAAACATGGTTCATGGTGGTTTCTAGGTTAAAATTGCTGTAAATCAGTCCACCTGCAAGTATTCCTAAAAATAAAGAAGAATACACCTCTTTGGTGACAAGTGCCAAAACAATAGCAATTATCGGCGGAACTAAAGCCCAAAAGGTTGCGTAATTCGGAATTGTTTCGCGGACCTTTGCTAAAGCTGCCTTGAAATTTGTGCTGAAATCAGGGTCGTCATTCAGGTTGTCGGCATAGCCGTCGACATATTCCATTGCTGTTTCATCTGTAAACTCAGTTGCGGTAATAACAGCTTCAGGTTCAGAAGCCGAAACCGACATTATCAACGAGGTTACAGAAAAAACGACAATACATGTCAACAAGAGTGCCAGCCATTTTTTACTTTGTCTCATTTTTTATCCTCCTTAAAAATAAACAAAAGCTGTGGGAACACCACAGCTTTTTTATAATTAAAAGCGATGATAGCCCTCCACTAAAAGTGACAGTATACGGCATATTTTGTCGCATACCAACCGATAAGCACCGAAAAATGCTTTCGATTTCGGCGGCGCTTCCTTTCATGCGGAGACTTTTCGGTCCCGAAATCGCACTATTCATAAGAGCCGCACCTCTATCTTTTAAATGAATTATAAATGTAAATCTTTTTAAAATCAAGTAAATATTCAAAATTTATACATATTTTATCAACATTTTGCAATACATTTCACTTTAGATATATTAATTATAAAATTTTTGTTCAAAAATAAGGAATATTGCATGTTAACAGGTAATGATATTTACACACCTATGACCATGCTATTGCATTGGGCGATAAAAATGTTTATTATATTGACG
>JAZSAC010000056.1:0-2655 GCA_045601645.1 Acutalibacteraceae bacterium
ATTAAAGTTGCAGTCATTATACATTTATTCATCATTATCATCTTGCTTTTTTTTTATATATTTGATAAAATAATTATATTAAATTTGCTTTTAGGAGAAATATATGCCGATTAAAATACCCGATTCATTACCGGCCGCTAAAATATTAGAGACTGAAAATGTATTTATAATGACTGAAAATCGTGCCCTGCATCAAGACATTCGTCCTTTACAAATTGCGATTGTCAATATCATGCCCACTAAAATTGATACCGAAACACAACTGCTTCGGTTACTTGGTAACACTCCATTACAGGTTGAAGTTGAACTGATACAAATGGCATCGCATGTATCAAAAAACACATCTGCCGAGCATCTATTAAAATTTTATAAAACATTTGATGAAATAAAAAATCAACGATTTGATGGTTTGATTATTACAGGTGCACCGGTGGAAAAATTGCCGTTTGAAGAGGTTACGTACTGGAATGAACTATGTTCAATTATGGATTGGGCAAAAACTAATGTTTACTCAACGTTATATATATGCTGGGGTTCACAAGCAGGTTTATACTATAAATATGGTTTGCAAAAGCGTATGTTGCCGAAAAAGCTTAGCGGAATTTACAGTCATTTCCCAACCGACCGTCACCACCCATTAACCAGAGGCTTTGACGATATTTTCTACGTTCCTCATTCAAGATATACCGAAATTCCGATTGAAGATATACGTAAAACAGACGATTTAATGATTCTTGCCGAGTCCGAGGAAGCAGGTGCATACATTGTTACCGACCGTGACTGTCGTAATATTTTTGTGTCGGGTCATGCCGAGTATAACCGAGACACCCTTGGCAATGAATATAAACGCGATGTTTTAAAAGGAATAAACCCTGATATTCCGGTTAATTATTTTGAAAACGACGACCCTTCGAAACGTCCTCTGTTTCAATGGAAATCCCATTCTTCAATGCTATATGCAAACTGGCTTAACCACATTGTATACTTACATACACCTTACGATTTATCTGAACTGTAATATTTAAACAATATTCATTTAACAATAAAAGCATAGGTTAGGAATATCCCATACCTATGCTTTTATTTATTATTTTATTCTTTTTGCATATAATTATGCAAAGGTTATAAAACGATAATCCTCTAAGGTTTTAATATACCTTGCAAGCCGTTCATAAAGCGGATTGGCTTTTTCGCCAAATTGAGCCTCAACAAGTTTCCCTAATTCAATAATACTTGTAATTCCATCCATCTGCGGCCACAAAAAACTTCCCATTTCATCAAGATGAATATAACTTATCTTCGGACGTTTAAACAGTAATTGTGCCAAACGATTTGCCCAACCTTTATTTTCAACCTCAAGAACAACTTTGCCATCAGTTTGAGTCCACTTAATACTGTCAATTCTTTTTGGCTTTTTTTCAAGATAATTTTTGGCAATCACTGTCTTTTTCATTGTTCGTTTTCCCTTTTAAATCTATCTTCCTTTAAACAGAACAAAACAAAAAATGCAATCAATACTGCAAATATAACCAAACTGCCCACTTCAGCAATTCCTGTAGGTAATCCTATCAATTTGGAAATGTCTATCATTTTATCAATACCAACAATAGCAAAAATCGCAAGTAAAAGTCCAACAAGGCCTTCACCGGCAACCATTCCCGAACAGAATAAAATGCCTTTATTTACTACAGTTGTTTTCTTTTCATTATTTTTGATTCGGTTGAAGAACAATCTGACTAAGCCACCTATCATAATACAAGCATTGAGCTGAATAGGTAGATAAACGCCTATTGCAAACGGTAAAACAGGAATCCTTAACAATTCAACAACAATTGCTATAAATGCACCGGTCAAAATAAGTCCCCAAGGTAGATTGCCATCCATTATACCTTCAACAACCATCTTCATAATGGTAGCCTGAGGTGCCGCAAGCTCTTCCGAGCCAAATCCCCATGCATTATCTAAAAGATAAAGCGTAGCACCAATTGCAAATGCCGAAGCAACAACACCTATTATTTCACCAATTTGTTGTTTCTTTGGTGTGGCACCCAAAATATAACCTGTTTTTAAATCTTGTGAAGTGTCTCCCGCAATAGCACAAATAATACAGATTATTGAACCGATAGCAATTGCCGCCTGCATTCCATGTGCACCCACATCGCCTGTTATCTTTAAAACCAACGTACTTATAAGAAGTGTAGCAATTGCCATGCCTGAAACAGGATTATTACTGCTTCCCACAAGTCCTACCATTCTAGATGAAACAGTAGCAAAGAAAAAGCCGAAAATTACAACAACAAAAGCACCAACTAATGAAACAGGGATAGCAGGTATAAGCCAAACTACCAACACAAGCAATAGAATTGAAATCAACACTGTTTTAAAACCTATATTATCATCGGTACGCAAACTACCGTTTTTAATCGAAAAACTTTTGACCGAGTCTTTAAAGGTAGTAATAATAAGCGGTAAAGATTTTATAAGACTAATAATACCACCGGCAGCTAAAGCACCTGCACCTATATAGCGAACATAGGTAGACCAAATTCCACTAGCCCCACTCGTGCTGAAAATTTCAGAAACAGTTTGAGCTTCCGAAGGTGGTAAAATAATGTCACCCCCAAAAATAACAATGAGAGGTATTATCACCAACCA
>JAZSAC010000057.1:0-1551 GCA_045601645.1 Acutalibacteraceae bacterium
TTTTATTTCATCATTTCCATTATCAATAACCTTACTTAATTCATTAATCTTATTATCAATATCATCATGGCTAAATGGCTTTTCTTTCTCGGTAAAAATCAAATCATTTTCGGTTTTGCCCAATTCTTCCGATTTAATAAGCAATTCTTCATATAACTTTTCACCGGGTCGTAAGCCTGTTTCAACTATATCAATATCATGATAAGGTGTGTACCCTGCCAGCTTTATAACATTCTCTGCTAATTCTATAATTCGTACAGGCTTACCCATATCAAGAACAAAAAGCTCACCGTTAGTAGCCATAGCACCAGCTTGCAATACTAACTGCGATGCCTCACGAATAGTCATAAAATAACGAATAATACGACGGTCGGTAATAGTAACAGGTCCTCCTGCTGCAATTTGACGTTGGAAAAGAGGAACAACAGAACCATTAGAACCTAGCACATTACCAAAACGTACTGCTGCAAACTCGGTGATTTTACTATCATGACGGCTGAGAACAATCATCTCACACAGCCTTTTCGAAGCACCCATAACATTGGTGGGATTAACCGCCTTATCAGTAGATATCATAATAAAACGTTTTACACTATGCTTTTCAGCAATTTGTACAGTGTTATATGTACCAAAAACATTATTTTTAATTGCCTCGCAACAACTTTCCTCCATCAACGGCACATGTTTATGTGCTGCAGCATGAAAAACAACATCGGGTTTGTGACGTGCAAAAACATCATCAAGCCTTTTAATGTCACGAACCGAACCGATTTCAATACACAAATCAAGTTTATCACCATAAATCTGATAAAGCTCTTGCTGAAGGTCATAAGCATTATTTTCATAAATATCAAATACAACCAGCTTAGATGGCTTTGCACGAGCCATTAGACGACATATTTCACTACCTATCGAACCTCCGCCGCCTGTAACAAGCACAACCTTGTCTTTATAGAAATCATAAGTTTTTGCATTATTTATATCAAGAGATTCTCTAAACAACAGGTCCTCAATTTTCAAATCTCTTAATTTTCTTTTTGCGTTAAATCCCTCACTTGTTTCACCTAAAGCAAAATCATACAGCTTGATTTTACAACCATTTTTTGAATAAAAATCATATAACTTTTTTGCTTCATTAGTTGAAAGACTTGGCAAGGCAATAAAAATTTCTTTTACATTTAATCTATTTAATTTTTCTAAAACATTATTATTTGCATCAATAACCTTAATTCCGTTAATATATGCACCTATACGGTCCTTACTTACATCTACAAAACATATCGGACGATATTTTGAATTTGTGTTATATAAAAGTTCATCAGCCAAAAGAGAGCCTGTCTTCCCCGCGCCAACAATAGCAACATTTATCTTAATATAAGAAGACGAAATATAATTTTTTCTATTAACATAATGTTGATATAAAAAACGTGAAATAAGTGTCACCAAAGTACTGGTTACCACGTTTATAAATACAATCATAATATTTAAATATGCAAATTCAAATAAAAAACTGGTCATCAACATAGCAATTGATGCACCGATAAAATCAGA
>JAZSAC010000058.1:0-6629 GCA_045601645.1 Acutalibacteraceae bacterium
AATATCAAAGGATAATCCCGAGCTTAAAAAAGCTGCTGAGCTTGGAATTGCAACTATGGAACGTTCAAAGCTGTTAGGTGCTATTACACGAAATTATGACCGAGTAATCGGTGTTTGCGGTACTCACGGCAAAACCACAACCTCATCAGCTATAACTCAAGTGTTGGTTATGAATGACCTTGACCCGACAGCCGTTATCGGTGGCAGATTACCGCTTATTAATGCTAACGGCATTGTGGGGGAGTCGGAATTCATGGTATGTGAGTCCTGCGAATTTGTTGATACATTTTTACAGCTTTCACCTGATATGGCTGTTTTACTTAATATTGATAATGACCATCTTGATTATTTTAAAACAATGGATAATCTTGTGGCATCGTTTTCTAAGTTTATTGCAATGTCAAAGGTTGCAGTAGTAAATGGTGACGATATACTTGCATTAAAAGCAACCGAGGGATTTAATGGTGAAATTTTAACCTTCGGTATAAACTCTAATAATGATTATACCGCAACTTGTATAGAAAGAGCAAGGTTTGGTTTTAAATTTGATGTTAATTATCAAAATAAAAAGTTATTCAACCTACAATTATCGGTTCCCGGCAGACATAATATCTTAAATGCTTTAGCTGTTGTTGCTGCTTGTAGGTACTATGGTGTTGACGATGACGGAATAAAAAAAGGTCTTGAGGCCTTCGGCGGTGCAGGACGACGATTTGAAAAGCTGGGGGAATGGAAGGGAATTACATTAGTCGATGATTACGCACATCATCCTACAGAAATTTCAGCAACCTTAAATGCCGCAAAACAGTTAAATTTTAGAAAAGTTATAGCAGTTTTTCAGCCATTTACTTTTTCTAGGACTGAGCTTTTAAAAAATGAATTTATAGAAGCATTATCAATAGCTGATGAGGTTGTTTTAACACCGATTATGGGTTCAAGAGAGATAAATACAACAGGAATCAGGTCAGAGGATTTAGCTAATCACATCAAAAAGTGTTCGGTTGCAGAAAATCTCGAACAGGCGGCGCAAAAGGCTGTTCAAGCTGCAACAAACGGTGATTTGATAATCACTATGGGTGGCGGGGATATTTACAAATCGGCATATATAATGCGAGAATTACTTTCAAAATAGTTAAAAAGAACTATTCGATTTTTCGAATAGTTCTTTTTTTGTTCTAACTTTTTTATTTAACTCATAAATTATTACAGAAAGGTAGGACGTGCTATGGAATATGAAAAGAGAATTATTATGTTAGACAGTACTGCCGATTGCTTACCTGAAGGCATACGGCAATTAATAAAAAAACTTTCTTTAAAAACAAAATCAAGAATTACTGAAATTAGGTTGCGAGCCGGAAAACCATTGGTTTTAACAATGGGAAATGAAAGCGTATTTGTATCTAAAGAAGGTAATATTTGTTATCTCTTTCAGCATGGCTTATATTTTGTAAGTGCTGATGAAGTTAAAGAAACCTTTAAAAGCATTTGTGATTATTCTGTATATGCTTATTCTCAACAAATAAAAAGTGGATACATAACCTTAAAAAACGGATGTCGTGCAGGGTTTGCGGCTTCGGCGGTATATGAAAACGGTAAGTTGTTGAGCTTTACTTCTGTTTCTTCAATAAACATTAGAATTGCCGGTGAGTATATAGGTTGTGCTATACCTCTTTTAAAATATCTCCAAAAGGGTTTAATAATTGCAGGACCCCCTGCGGCGGGTAAAACAACCCTTTTAAGAGATTGTGTTCGACTTGTTTCAAATGGCTTGGGTACTGCACGCAGAAGGGTGGCAGTTGTCGATACAAGAGGTGAAATAGCATCGGTAAATAAGGCTGTGCCTCAAAATGATGTAGGGTTGTTTACCGATATTATAACAGGCTGTGAAAAGGCCGAGGGAATCGAAATAGCCTTAAGAACGTTAAATCCCGAAATAATCGCATTTGATGAAATAGGCTCTGATGATGAGTCCAGAATTGTCATTAAAAGCTTTTTTTCAGGTGTTAATTTATTAACAACTGTTCACTTGGGCTCAATAGATGAAATCAAAAGCAGGCCGGCGGCATATGAATTGATAAATAGCTGTGTTGTGAGCTATGTGTGTTTTACGGAATATGCTGGCGCACCGCTTAAAATATATGAGGTTATAAAAGATAATAGCGAGGTAAGTCTTGTTTTAGCAGAGAAGGAAAATGTAAATGCTTAGACTTCTTGGAATGAGTATATTATGCGTTTCTATAGCGTCAATAGGTTTTTTAATGTGTGAAAAAATGAGGTACAGAAAAAAATATTTAGAGCTATATGTTAATTTTTCGTCGTTATGTATACAGGATATGCGTTGTAATAATTGTTCTGTTTTTGAATTGTTTAGTAAATATGGTTCGTTTGAATTGGAATTTTTAAAGGATTTGACCTCTAAGGAATTAAACAATCCTAATATGTTAATAAAACGGCTTAAGGAAGTAAAAATTGATGAACGCGATATTCCTGTAATAACTGATTTTTTAATACATTTAGGTAACGGTGATATTAAAACAGAGACAGAAAAATGTGAATTTTTTTCAGAAAAATTCACATCGCTTTTACATAATGCTGAGACAGAATTTCAAGACAAGGGCAGGTTGAATAAAACCTTGTTTATGTTTTTAGGTGCGGGCTTGTTCATAATTCTATTTTAACAGAGGAAAAGACTATGGAAGTTGATTTTATATTTCAGGTTGCCGGAATAGGAATAATAGTTGCCGTACTTAATCAACTACTAATACGTTCCGGACGAGAGGAACAGGCAATGCTGACAACCCTTGCGGGATTAGTAGTTGTTTTAGTAATGGTAGTAACTGAAATTGGTAACCTTTTTGAAACCGTAAAATCGGTATTTGGATTGTAATGGGTTATGCGGCTATATTATCATTAGCGGTTTTATCTTGCGTTATTATAGTATTTTTAAAACGCAGTCTACCTGAATATTCGGTTGTATTTTCAGTTGCGGTTGGTTGTATTATATCAGTTGGTTTAGTTGTAGCTGCATATGAAATAATAGGACAGGTTAATGAGATATTTGATAAAACCGGAATGAATAATGAAATATATAAAACTATTATAAAAACATTGGGTATTTGCTATTTAACAAGCTTTGCAGCCGATACATGTCGTGATTTTGGACAAACATCAATTGCAGGTAAGGTGGAACTGTCAGGTAAAATCTCTGTGGCACTGCTTTCGTTACCTTTGGTTAGAGAGGTTCTTAATACCGCTTTGGAGTTATTAAAATGAAAAAAACGGTGATTATTTTAATATTGGCAGTTTCTTTAATGCTGTTTACAAAAGTATCGGCAGAAGAAATAACGCCTGAGGAAATATATCATGAACAGTATTCAGCAGGTAATGTTGATAAAATAAGTGATAGCCTTCCAAAAGAAATTGTCGAAAAACTAGAGGTTCTTGAGTTGGATAACAGTTCAATCGATGGTGTGAAGCAACTTTCAGTGAAAAATATATTTACTGAAATATTTACATTTTTTAAAATGGGCTGTAAAACTCCTTTTTTTTCTGCTGTTTCGGTGTTGGCAATTTTACTTTTCAGTTCAAGCATAGGTGGATTAACTCGAGAGAACAAAACAATATCTTATGCAGTTACGGTGGGAATTACGGCATCGGTAGTAATACCTGCATTATCTACATTGCTGTCATGTGTCTCAGCGATTAAATCTGCCGGTATATTTATGACAGCATTTATTCCGATTTTTGCTGCAATGCTATTATCACGCGGCAAACCAATAACGGCTACAGGGTATTCAAGTATAATGCTTTGTGTTGCTGAGGGCGTTTCGTCGGTAACGTCGTTCATTGTTGTTCCGCTAATGAGTATGCAGCTGTCATTATCAATTTGCAGCTGTGTTATGGATGAAATAAACATATCATCATTTTGCAGAGCAATAAAAAAAGCATCCTCATGGATTTTATCATTTATTTCTACTATTCTTTTAGGTCTTTTGGGGATTCAGACAATAGTTAGTGTTCCTGCTGATAATTTGACAACCAAAACGGCAAAGTTTGTTATCAGCTCGTCATTACCGGTGGTTGGAAATACTGTTAGTGAAGCCTTTTCAACAATTTTGGGAAGTGTTAAGCTGTTAGGTTCTAAAACCGTTGTTTATGGTATTTTAGCCTTGTGTCTGTTATTGATACCGGTAATTATTGAAATAATAATCTGGAGAGTATCATTATGTCTTTGTGCCTCGGCTGCCGAAATACTTTTACAAACACGTACTGCTGATGTTATACGCTCGGTTGATACGGCGTTTGCCTTTGTATTAGGGGTGATGGTGCTGATTTTAATAATATTTATAATTTCAATTACTATGGTATCGGTGGTTTGATTTATGGAAACTTTAAAAAATCTTATATCCTGTATTTGTGCCGGTATGATATTCTTCGGGATTGTAGCACAGTTGGTGCCGAAAGGCGCGATGGAAAAGAATTTTAAAAGTGTAATCGCAGTGTTTTTTATTTCTATAATTATTTTTTCTGTTTCAGGTATAAGTAAAATAGATTTAGATTTAGACTTTTTAAATACTGTTGCCATATCAATTCCCGATGATTTAACTAAGGCGGTCGGTATACAAAAAACTGATGCTGTTATATCTTCGGTTGAACAGATTTTGAATGAAAATTTCAATAATAAAAAAATAAATGTGAGAGAAGTTGAAGTAATAACGGATAAAACACAAAATGAAAGCATAATTATAAATGAAATCAGGGTTGTCTGTGAAGCAAGTGACGCAGAAAAATGCAGGGAAATTGTAGAAGCATTGGGGTTCACACCTATCATAGAGGTATATAGAAATGATTGAAAAAAAATTAAATTTAGATTTTTTAAAAAAGATGCTACCAAAATCAAAGACATCTTTTTTAACTATAGTAGGAATAGTAGGTATGCTTTTGATATTGGTTTCAAGTATGGCAGACAAGGGTGAAAACAAAAAGTCATCACAAGAGAATGCGTCGGTTACATTATCTGAAAATGAGAAATATGTTGATGAGATTGAAAACCAATTGGAATCAGTCATTTCGGATATGCTCGGCTCGACCGATGTAAGCGTTATGATAACATTAGAAAGTGGAAGTGAGTATGTATATGCTAATGAAATAAAGACCGATGCTGGAACTAAAAAAGACCAAAGCAGTTTAAAACTTGAACAAAACGATAGTAATCAACAGACATTTGTTATAGTAAAAGATGCACAAGGCAATGAACAACCTTTGATAATTAAGCAAAAAATGCCGACTGTCAGAGGGGTAATTATAGTATGTAACAGCGGTCAAGCGTCTAATGTTTCGTCAGCTATTAGAATGGCTGTGAAATCGGCATTAAATGTTGACGAAGATAAGATATGTATTATTGGCAGATATTAGATTGAAAGGATTTGATTATTATGAAAAAAGGTAAGGTTTTTGGGAAAAGACAGTTGGTAGTAGCGACACTAGTTGTTTGTTTAGCGGCGGCGGTTTGGCTGAATATGAAATATTCATCATTCAGTCCGACGGCTGATAATTATGATAGCAGTAAAAATCTTGAAGATGTTGATTTTATTGATACAAACAGTAATCTTGGAGAGGCAATAAACACATCGACAGGGGTGAACTATATTGCGACAGTTAAGACAGAGCGTAATAAAAACCGTACCGAAACAGTAAAAGGGTTAACCGAAACGGTTAATAATTCAAGTACAGAGGAAAGTACTAAAAAAGAAGCATTGCTAAAGCTTACATCAATAGCCGAAGCTATTGATAAAGAAAGTGCTGTTGAAACTATAATAAAGTCAAAGGGCATAAGTGAAGCGTTATGTATAATTTCAGACGAATCAGTAACTGTTATTGTTGCTAAAGAGAGTCTTCTTTCAAGTGAAACATTGCAAATTCAAGACGCTGTAACCTCGCAGATTGAAATAGATTTGGAAAAAATTAAAATAATCACCGTAAAATAGTTGCGATTATAAAAAAATATGGTATAATATAATCAAGCATAAGATGTTTAAGTAAGATTTTGGAGGTCAGAAAATGGATTATACTAATAACAGCGGTCTTGCTATCAATAATGAGGCCATTGTACAGATTGCCGGCATGGCAGCATTAGAGGTTGAGGGAGTTGCCGGACTTGACAAGAGACCTATTGAACTGAAAAACATAAAAAGTTTAGTTAGCGGGGCCAGAAATGCTCATTCTAAATCAATTGGCTTTTCGACTGATAACGGTGCAATTATTCTTGATGTTTTTATTTCGGTATACGATACATCTAAGGTTATTACGGTTGCCGAAGCTGTGCAAAAAAATGTAAAAGAAAAGGTTCAAAACATGACAGGAAATGCAGTTGCTAAGGTTGATGTTCATGTTGAAAATCTTATAACCAAAACTGAATAGTAATAATTTTAACGGCAGGGTGTTTCACTGCCGTTTTTAGTTTAGAAATAAGTTTGCACGTATGACATAACTGTCATACGTGCAATATATTAAAAAAGGGGATAGTCGGTGTTTCTAAGGACAAACCGCGGTTGTCGCCGTTTTCACCCCTTTTGTATATTATGTGTGTTTTTTTTCAGTGTTACAAATAAAAAAGCCGATTATCAGCA
>JAZSAC010000059.1:0-13266 GCA_045601645.1 Acutalibacteraceae bacterium
TTTTTTAAAAATTTTAAATTTTCTATTGGAATATTGAACTAAATGGTTTATAATGTTTCAAATACAACTTATACAATTGTATTAGTTGACACAAAATAATACCGTTATCTGTATATTTAGTTTGGAGATTGTAATATGAGAATTAACCCTGAATTTGATGATATAAAAAGTTCTTCAGAACAGCATGTTAGTGGACATGCTCAAAAACAAAAAAAGCGTCCTTCTAAAAAGCAACGCCAACAACATATTCTTATAAATACCATTGTTAGCATTCTTTTAGCTGTTTCGCTTTTTTCTACATCAGTATTAGGTGCTGTTGTTTATTTTACAGGCGATGCCAAACATGGTGAATTATCGAGTGACCATGATGATTTGGGAATAAGCAGTAATGTTCATGAAATGCTCCAAAAAGGTATTGTTAACATTGCCCTTTTCGGACTTGATACAAGAAGCCGTGTTACCGATGACCACTCAAAAGCACTTACAGGCCGTTCGGACACAATTATTATTCTGTCACTTAATACAGATGACGGTACAATAAAGCTCACATCAATTCTTCGAGATAGTTGGGTTAAAATTGACGGCGGCAAAAAATATTCAGGTTATAATAAAATCAATGCTGCTTATGGCTATGGCGGAGCGCAACTTGCTATTAAAACCATAAACCAAAACTTTGGATTAAATATTAAAGATTATGTTTCGGTTAGCCTTTTCCAATTATGGAAGGTTATTGATTATATCAGTAAATATGCAGGAAAAATACGTATTAACATTACCGAAGCCGAACGTATAGCACATAACGGATTGGCAAATTCCGAAGGCTTCAATGTTACGCCAATAGAAAAAGCAGGCGAGGTTGAGCTTGACGGGGGTCAAGCTATGACCTATTCAAGAATAAGAAAAATAGACAGTGAAAACATTCGTGTCTTCCGGCAACAAAAGATTTTAAACCTTCTTTTTGAAAAAGTAAAACAAATGCCGGTAAAACAATATCCTAATCTGCTTAAAGATGTTCTTCAACATGTTGAAACATCTCTCGATTATGAAGAGATACTATCGTTTACACCAATGCTGTCTAACATGTCGATAAAACTTGAAACTCACAGTATCCCCGGTAATGAGGTTATTGCCGAGGGCGGTATATTTTCTGATACAAGAGGTGGCTGGGTTTGGAAATATGACCTTGATGTAGCCAAAAAATACCTTTACAAGTGGATATATAACATTGAATAATTATCGGAACGGAGTAATATTATGAAACTTGTTGACGGATTTGTTTTGAAGGAAATCGCAGGCTGTAAGGTTGTTGTGCCTCTAAGCACAAATACCGTATCTTTCAGGTCTATTATTTCACTTAACGAAACAGGTGCTTTTCTTTGGGAAGCACTTGAAAAAGAAACAACCGAAGATGAACTTTTGCAAAATATGCTAAAAGAATATGATGTCGATGAGGCAACCGCCAAGGCTGATATTGCTGAATTTATTAACACCATGAAAAAGGCAAATCTTTTAGTATGACACCAATAAATAAGACAATCCCTATGAGTGAGCTTTCATCATTAATTGAAAGCTTAATTGATGAGGGATATGATATAACCGTCACAGTTACAGGTAACAGTATGCGTCCAATGCTTAACCATAAACGTGATGCCGTAACGCTGACAAAATGCAACTGTAATAATTTAAAAAAAGGTCAAATTCCCCTTTACAAGCGTGATAACGGCCAATATGTGCTTCATCGAATTGTTAGGGTTAACGACGAAACATATGATATTATCGGCGACCGTCAAACCAAAATTGAATATGCGGTTTCGAAGTCATCTGTTATATGTGTTGTAAAAAGTTTTATAAGAAACAATAAAACATATAGCTGTAATAATATACTTTATCGCTTTTACTCTCAATTATGGATTGCAATAATTCCTTGTCGCACAGCCGTTTTTAAAACGGGTCATTTTTTAAAAAAATTGTTGCACCTTACTTAATTAATATATCAAAAAAATGCCTGATGCTTACAGCGTCGGGCTTTCAACTTAACAAAGGAGTGAATAGAATGAAAATCACCGATATTATAAATTCCGGAAAGCTGAGCCTTTCTTTTGAAGTTTTCCCCCCAAAAACCGACGATGCTTTCGATAGTGTCTCAGAAGCAACCGAAAAAATTGCAGGGCTTAATCCTTCATATATGAGTGTCACCTACGGTGCGGGAGGCGGAACTTCAGAATATACTGTAAAAATTGCCGAAAACATAGAGGCTCACGGTATCACCTCGCTTGCTCACCTATCTTGTGTTTCATCAACAAAAAACGAAATACAAGAAAAACTAATACAGCTTCGTGAAAAGAAAATTGAGAATATTCTTGCACTAAGAGGCGATATTCCCACAGACTCTATAGGCATCAAAACCGACTATAAATATGCAAGTGAATTAACAGCAGATATAAAAAATTTTGGTGGATTTTGTATTGGTGGTGCCTGCTATCCCGAAGCACACCCCGAAAGCTCGTCAAGCATTGTCGATATAGAAAACCTACGTCGTAAGGTTGATGCCGGCTGTGAATTTTTAACCACCCAAATGTTTTTTGATAATAACATTTATTATAACTTTCTTTATCGATTAAGAAACGCCGGTATAAACGTTCCGATAATTGCCGGAATTATGCCGGTAACCAATCCAAAGTCAATAAAACGCATATGTCGTATTTCCGGTAGTGCTTTACCACAACGTTTTATCCGTATTGTTGACCGATTCGGTGATGACGCCGATGCAATGGCTCAAGCAGGTATTGCCTATGCAACCGAACAAATAGTTGACCTTTTTGCCAATGGTGTTACCGCTGTTCATGTTTATTCAATGAATAAGCCTTTAATTGCCTCTGCAATTAAAAACAACATTTCGAGTATTATAAAATGATACATATCAAGGAAAAAGATATAATTATTAACAGCGTTGAGTTGCGTGCCAGACTTATGGGTGCAAATGACCCTGCTACCATGCAATTAGTCAAAGAATGTGAAGATGATGTCAGGGCGGAAGCAGACTGTTGCTACACCTTTGCCACAACAAACCTATCGGTCAATGATAACAATATTTATTTTGATTTCGGCACTGTTGAAAGTTATAATCTGGCTAAAAACCTTATCAATTGCAAGAAGGCATTTATTGTTGCCGTAACTTTGGGACATAAAATTGACCGACTTTTACGCAAAACTGCTGTGAATTCAACATTAACACAATTTGTAACCGATGCTGTTGCATCAGCATTTACCGAAGCACTTTGTGACAAGGTTCAAGCAGAAATAGCACCCAATTCTCGTAATCGATTCAGTCCCGGATACTGCGACCTCTCATTAGACGTTCAACGTAAGCTCCTGCAATTTCTTGAGAAACATGAGCCTACCGGTATTTGTTTAACAGACTCCGGTCTAATGATACCAACAAAATCCGTAACATTTATATTGGGGGTTGAATAATGAATCTACTTGAAACAATCGGTAAAAAGCGCCTTTATTTAGACGGCGGTACAGGTACTTTGTTGCAACAACAAGGTTTAAATATCGGTGAATGTACCGAAGAATGGAATCTTACCCACCCTGAAGAAATTATAAACTTACACAAGAGCTATCTTGAGGCAGGTTCGGATATTTTTTGCACCAACACCTTTGGAATTAACAGCTTAAAATATAACAATTACGAAGATTATATTTCGGCAGCTTTTGATTGTGCAAAGCTTGCCGTAAAGGGCTACAACAATCGTCTTATTGCCTTTGATATAGGCCCCACAGGTAGACTGTTAAAACCTTTAGGCGACCTTGATTTTAATGATGCTGTTGAGGTTTTTGCCAAGAACGTGCGTTGTGCCGTGAAAAACGGTGCCGACCTTATCATGATTGAAACCATGACAGATATTTATGAAACCAAAGCGGCTGTTATAGCGGCAAAAGAAAATTGCAATCTGCCGATTTTTGTTTGCAACGCATATGGTGAAGACGGAAAGCTTATGACCGGTGCCGACCCTGATACTGTAATACAAACGCTTGAAGGCTTAGGTTGTGATGCAATCGGTTTAAACTGCTCGGTAGGTCCTGACAAAATGATACCCATTATCAAGCAATATGCCGCCCTTTCAAAGCTACCTATTATAGTAAAGCCTAACGCAGGCTTACCAATAGTTAAAGACGGAAAAACGCTATTTAACATATCATCTGACCAATTTTCTGACTTAATGTCGGAAATTGCCGAAATCGGCGCTTCAATATTAGGTGGCTGTTGCGGAACTAATCCCGAATATATAAAAGCAACTATTATTAAAACTAAAAATAAAGCCATTCCAAAGCGTCATATAAAAACAAGAACCGTAATATCTTCATATACACATACGGTAGAATTCGGTATCACTCCGGTTCTTATCGGCGAACGAATAAATCCAACGGGCAAAAAGAATATTAAAGAGGCTTTGCGCAGTAATAATTATTCTCTTATTATGTCAGAGGGTTTACGTCAGGTCGATATGGGTGTTCATGTGCTTGATGTAAATGCAGGCTTACCCGAAATTGATGAAGCAAAGGCATTAAGCCAAATTGTTTTCGGACTGCAAAGTATAACCGATACACCTCTTCAAATTGATACCACTAATACCACCGCGTTAGAAAACGCAATGCGTATATATAACGGGAAACCGTTGGTAAATTCGGTTAACGGCACTGAAAACAGCATGAATACCGTATTCCCTCTTGTTAAGAAATACGGTGGTGCCGTAATTGCACTTACAATTGACGAAAACGGTATCCCTGATACAGCTCAAGGCAGATGCGATATTGTTGGAAAAATAATTTCAAAAGCCGCAGAATACGGCATTAGTAAAGAGAATATTATTGTTGACCCCTTGGCATTAACTATTTCCTCTAATCCTATGAGCGCGTTAATTACATTAGATTCTATTAAGCTAATAAAAGAAAAATATAATATATGTACAAGCTTAGGCGTTTCAAACATATCATTTGGCCTACCCCAACGTGAAAAAATCAATACTGCATTCTTCACTATGGGCCTAAATGCGGGACTTGATGCCGCTATAATGAATCCCTTCTCCGAAAGCATGATGTCGGCATACTATTCATTCAGAGCCCTTTGCTCAATGGATAAAAACTTTTCAGAATATATTGATTTTGTTGAGTCGGGCATTGCAAAATCTACGACTGTTGCAGTTTCAAACCAAGCAATGACGTTAAAATCAGCAATTATTAAAGGAGTTTTAGGCTCTGCAAAAGAACTCACAGCAGAACTGATAAAAGAAAAAGATGCAATGGTCATTATAAATGACGAGATTATACCTGCATTAAATGAAATAGGAACTGCTTTTGAACAGAAAAAGGCCTATCTGCCGCAATTGCTGGTTGCCGCCGAAGCTGCGGCTGCTGCCTTTGCAATTATAAAAGAAAAAATCCCTTCATCTGCAGATAAAACCAAAAGAATAGTCCTTGCAACCGTTAAGGGTGATATTCACGATATTGGGAAAAACATTGTTCGGGTATTGCTTGAAAATTACGGCTTCTATGTTGAGGACTTAGGCCGAGATGTTCCACCCCAAGAAATTGCTAAAGCTTCAATCGGTTGCCGACTTGTAGGTCTATCTGCGTTAATGACCACAACCGTTCCGTCAATGGAAGAAACAATAAAAATGATAAAAAAAGTTTCCCCCGACACTAAGGTTGTCGTTGGAGGTGCGGTTTTAACCAAAACCTATGCCGATATGATTGGTGCCGATTTCTATGGTAAAGATGCGATGGACACCGTCAGAATCGCACAAAAAATATTCAATTAAAATAAAGCCTATCAATTAAATTTTCGATAGGCTTTATTTTTATATTTTTCTGAAAACTGTTACAATTCCTTTAGGTGTAACATCAATAATTGCATATCCCTCTGCACAGTCTCTTGCGTGATATAAAGCACCCGGATTAACCAAATAAATCCCATCACGGTATTCTTCTTTGGCAACATGCGTATGCCCGTAAAGAACCAATGATGCCGACATATCTTTGGCCATTTTGTAAAGAGTCTCTGTCCCATATTTTACACCGTATTTATGACCGTGTGTATAAAAAATATTCACACCCTCAATTTTAGCTTGACCGCTGTTGGAAAATACTGAATTATAGTCACAATTGCCTGCCACTATATTAAACTCTTTTTCAGAAAAAGCAGTATTTAATTCATAAAATGCGTCTGCGCCATCGCCTAAATAAAAAACAATTTTTATATCCGGGTGAGCTAATAAAACTTTTTCTGCCCTTGTCACCACACCGTGACAATCTGATAAAACGAGAATACGCATAAATACTCCTTTATTTGTAATCGATATGTAAAATTTCACATATAATGGTATTGATAAACTGTGGGGTGATATTATGGACGAGAAACAAATAGAAAAAATGCTGAATACCGCCGCTGCAAAGCTAGGTATGACACCTGAACAACTGAAAAAAAGCGCTATGTCAGGTGATATAAATGGTATTTTGTCAAAAATGGATAAATCCAGTGCTGAAAAGGTGAAAAATGCAATGGATAATAAAAAAATCACGGACGATTTAATGAAATATTTTAAATAATCAAACGGAGGTGAGCGCTTAATGGACGACATTGCCGGAAAAATATCCGAACTGCTGTCAAGCCCTGATGGAATGGAAAAAATCAAATCAATGGCACAAGCGCTTTTCTCGGACAACGGTAACAATTCCGACAACAGCCAAGAGCAACACAGCAACGTTGATAGTGGCGGTTTTTCCCTGCCTGATGGTATTGACCCTGTGAAAATAATGGGAATACTATCAGCATTAAATAACACCAAAACCGACCAACGTTCAGCGTTGCTGTTGGCGTTAAAGCCTCACCTTTCAGAAGAAAAGCAACAGCGAGTCGATAGAGCTGTAGGTCTTTTGAAAATGGCTTCTATCTTGCCCGTTTTAAAAGAACAAGGCATATTAGATATACTGTGAGGTATCCCTTATGAACGAACTTACCCAAGACAACATAAAAAAAATGCAACGCGATGCTGAATATCGGATGAGAGAAATGCAACGCAAGGCTGAACGTGCAGTTTCGGGAAACGATATGCCTCCGGTGCCTAATTTTGTGAGAATAAACCAACAAACTAACAACAAAGGCAATCACACAAATCAAAACCCGCCTCAAGACCTAAATAAAGAACACAATGTAAGGTTTGCAGAGCAAAAAAAGCCTCAAGGTCTTTTGGGAAAATTAAAAGGTTTTGACCTGCTTAAAATATTTAATTTTAATAATTTGAAAATCGATAACGATATATTAATAATACTTGCTTTAATATTTTTACTTTCAACCGAAGATACCGACGAGCTTTTGTTAATTGCACTGCTTTATATTATGCTGTAATACTTTAATGTAAATTGCTGAAAACTTTTGAAAAACCATCCATATCAAGTTTTTCAGCTCTTATATTTTCATCAAAGCCTGCCAAAACAACCGCAGACTTTATTTTGTCTTTATTATACATTACAGACAAAGCATTAACGAGCGTTTTTCTTCTCTGCCCGAAAGATGCACGAACAAACCTAAAAAATTCTTTTTCGTCAAACACAGAAATAGGAGGATTTTCCCTAACGTTTAGCCTGATTACCGTGCTATCAACATTTGGTGCAGGTAAAAAAGAGCCTCTAGAAACATTAAAAAGAATTTTAGGCTCACTGTAATAGTTTACCGCAACGGTTACAGCTCCTGCCTCTCGCGTTCCAACCTTAGCACATATTCTTTCTGCCGCTTCTTTTTGAACCATTACGGTTATAGATGTTATCGGCAAATGACTTTCTAATAAATTCATAATTATTGGTGACGTAATATAATACGGCAAATTAGCGCATACCGACACCTTGCTTTCACCGAATTTTTCTTTAATAATGTTCTTTAAATCAAGCTTCATACAGTCACCAAATATAATCTCTGTATTACTGTATTCAGACAATGTTTCATTAAGAACAGGTCTTAAACGCTCATCAATTTCAATACATACTACCCTTTTTGCATTCTTTGCTAATTCAGCCGTAAGCACACCTATTCCCGGTCCTATTTCTAAAACTCCGTCTTCATTTAAAGCAACGGCACTCTCTGCCATTCTTGGACAAACAGTCGGATTAATTAAAAAATTCTGTCCCAAGCTCTTTTTAAATGAAAACCCGTTTTTTGTGAGTATTTCGGTAATAATTCTTTTATCGGTAAGCTGCATTGTATAAATTCCTTTCATAAAGCGCAAAAACATTGCATTTGTCGCTGCTTTTTGATATAATATTCCGTGTAATATTCTTCATTTTTAGCTTTTACTGCATTTTTCGATATTAAGATATGGTGATTATACTGAAATTTTACCAAAAGCACAAGTAGTTGTCAATCTGATTGGCGGGATTCTTTTTGTTGCTGCAACCACTCAACTTATAATTACTGATATTTTAGATATGCCCGATAAAAAATTATCTGCCGAAAGTCAAAACTCTTCATCTGAAAACACACAATAAATTATGATGGTTTTTGACTTTTTATGTTGACAAAACACTCCTGTGATAATATAATTACTATAGTTGTATTCACGTAGTATTACTAATCAAATCGGCACTTTTGGCGAAGGAAGGAACAGGTAAAATAATGAAAAAACTTTATTCATCGGTATTTATTGTTTTGGCAATATTAACATTGCTCACATTTGGGGGTTGTTCAGATGACCTCTCGGAATATAATTATAGTTCGCAGCCGGAAGAGGTTGCCGATTATGTTGTATTTGAAGATGGTGATTTTTCCTACCATATATATGATGATTATGCATCGCTGGTATCATATAAAGGTTCTAAAAAAACAGTATCTATATCGGATACCGCTAACGGCAAACCGGTCACTGTAATAGGAATGGGTGCTTTTAAAAGCACCGGCATAACCTCGGTTACAATTCCGGCCTCGGTTACTGAAATTAGTTCTTATGCATTTTATGATACAAAGCTTGCAAACATAACAATTCCCGAAACAGTAAAATCTTTAGGATATGCTGCGTTCGGTAAAACGGCACTTACAGAAGTGACTGTTCCCTCCTCAATAACAGTACTTGATTTTTATGCTTTTGCAAATTGCACCTCGCTAACCAAGATTACTCTTCCCGAAAGCATCACAAGCATAGGTGAACATGCATTTGACGGTTGTACCGCACTTACTACTATTAACATTCCGGCAAGTGTTGAATATATTGACAAATATGCTTTTTACAACTGTACATCTCTTACCGATGTAAATTTTGCTGAAAATTCAAAACTTGTTAAAATCGGTCAAGAAGCCTTTAGTAAATGTACCGCTATGGTCGAATTTACGATTCCATCGTCACTTGAGGTTCTTGGTGAAAGGGTTTTCTTCAACAACTCAGCATTAACAACCTTTATTGTTCCTAACAATTCAAAGTTAAATACCCTTGGAACAGCCTCTTTCAGCAAATGTCGTATGCTTACATCATTTACAATTGCCCCCAGCGTTAAAACATTGGGTGATTATGTCTTTGCCGATTGTGAAGCTTTAAAATCGGTTTACGTCGCAGGTGAACTTGAAAACATTGGTAATTATGCTTTCGATAGTTGTGTTTCTCTTACTGATTTCGGTAAAATTATCAACGGAAAAAATCCTACTACAATCGTTATTCCCGAATCTGTTAAAACGCTGGGAAGCTATGCTTTTAAAGGTTGTACAGCCATTACTTCTGTATCTATAAGCAATAGCCTTGATACAATTTCCGAAGGTGCTTTCGAAGCGTGTACCGCACTTACAACTTTAGATACTGCAAATGTTGAAACTATCGGCATCGGTTCATTTAAGAACTGTTCAAAGCTTACAGATATTACCTATTCTGAAAAACTTAAAACTATAGGTGAAAGTTCTTTTGAAAATTGTACAGCACTTGTTACTGTCGCAATACCCGATACTGTAAACTACATCAACAAGGCTGCATACAGAGGCTGTACCGCTATTGTCGATTTTAACCTACCTGCCACAATCAGATCCATTGGTGCTGAAGCATTCTCAGGTTGTGCTAATATACTTGCTCTTAACCTAGACCAGCCTCTGCTTATTGAAATCGGTGATGCTGCATTTAAGGGTTGCAGTAAGATTACTTCTATAAAGGTCCCTGATGCAATCATAAAGCTTCCCACAGGTATTTTTTCTGATTGCTCATCTCTTTCAGAAATTATTATTTCTCCAAATACCACTGAAATTAGAGCATCTTCTTTTAGCAACTGCTCATCACTAAAAAATATGACCTTACCTGTCGGCATTGTTGAACTTACCGATTCTCTATTTTCAGGTTGTACATCTTTGGAAACTGTTACATTTGAAGGACCGATAAAAAAAGTCGGACCAAATGTTTTTGCAAATTGCAAATCATTAATCAGTGTCACATTGCCAGAAACCATAACCGAAATCAGCGAAGGTCTATTTCTCGGTTGTGAAACTTTAACAGATATCACACTTCCCTCTACAATCTTTAATATAACAGCCAATATGTTTAAGGACTGTACCTCACTCAAAAATATAACTATGAGTGATACTGTTCGCTCTATTGAAACTAATGCATTTGCAAATTGCACATCACTTTCAACAATAAAATTACCAGAAACAATTACTACAATAGGTGCCAGTGCTTTTCAAAACTGTACTTCTCTAAGTTCTATTGTATTACCTGATATTTCCAGAATAGATACCAGTTGTTTTGAAAACTGCAAATCTCTTGAAACCGTCACCTTAACCGGAAGACCAGGCGGCATTGGTGATAAAGCGTTTGCAGGTTGCTCATCACTTAAAGAACTTAAACTTCCCTCTCGTATAAGCACCATCGGTGAAGATATTTTTAAAGGTTGTAAAGCTCTCACCGTAAAATGTGTAGAAGGTTCAGCTATCGCAAATTATGTCGCAAACAGCGATACATCTTATGAATTCGTTGAAGAAGACGAAATCATTGAAAAAGAAAAAGCACCAAATGTATTTTTATTTGTAATAATTGTTGTTGCTTTTGTTTTAATAGTAATAGGTTTAATTGTTATCTACATCTATCGTAAAAAGAAGAAAACCAGAGAAACATCTCTTTCATATGTAGATTCTAAAAAAGATTAATAATAAACAACGCACCATATTAACCTATAAATCGGTATGGTGCGTTGTTTCAAAATATAATATTTTTCTTTTGCTAATCTACGTAAACTATAAATAATTACGGTGAACACTATGCTAAAATTTAAATCACAAATTATTGACCGTCAGGGCGTTGAAAGAGCGCTATATCGTATATCATGCGAAATAGTTGAAAAAAATCGAGGCTGTAACAATTTATATTTAGTTGGTATTTGTCGGCGTGGCGTACCACTTGCACAAAAGCTTGCAAAGGATATCGAAAAAAACGAAGGCTATACAATCCCTTGCGGAGAGCTTGATATTTCTCTTTATCGCGACGATATTATAGCCGAAAGTCCTATAATTAATGCAACGCATCTGCCGTTTGATGTTACCGGTAAGAATATAGTACTGGTTGATGATGTTTTGTATACCGGCAGAACCGTTCGTGCTGCTATTGATGCACTGATTAAGCTGGGCCGTCCTGCAACTGTCCAATTAGCAGTTTTAATTGACAGAGGTCACCGTGAATTTCCCATACGTGCCGATTATGTCGGTAAAAATGTTCCTACTTCAAGAAGCGAACGTATTAGTGTAAATTTTCCGCCGTTCGATGAAAATATATGTGTAGAACTATTTGAAGAAATTAAATAATAAGGTGATATAATGGAAAAATATATTGAAAAGACCATGTTAGCATTAAAAAATAACAATATGGATGCATATTACGCTGAAAATGCTTTTGAAGCTAAAGAAATTGTGATTTCCTTACTGGAAAAAGGCAGTTCGGTAGCCACGGGCGGTTCTATGACATTAAAAGAACTAAATATATTTGATATTTTACGTAATGGTGACTATAACTTTTATGACCGTTACAGTACTAACGACCGCGAACAAATAAATAATATTTACAGACAAAGTTTCTTTGCTGATACTTATCTCTGCTCATCAAATGCTGTAACTGAAAATGGAGAACTGTTTAATGTTGATGGTACCGGTAACCGTGTAGCCGCCATTATTTATGGTCCTAAAAGCGTTATTATTATAGTTGGAAAAAATAAAATAGTTAAAAATTTAGATGAGGCACAAAAACGTGTAAAGACAATTGCAGCACCTCTTAACACTAAAAGATTAAACAAAGAAACCTTCTGTGAAAAGAGCGGTATATGTGCCGCATTGGGTGACTTTGAACAAATGACCGATGGCTGTAAGTCATGCCAACGCATATGCCGTGATTATTGCATCTGTGGCCCTCAGGCTGAAAAGGGCCGCATTAAGATAATAATTGTTAATGAGGATTTGGGTTATTAAGTTTAATTTTTTAAATATAAAAAACCGCCTAAGCTACACTGACTTAGGCGGTTTTACTGTCTACACAATTACAACTTAAATATCTAATTCTAAAATTGTTTTTCCATTATATGCATCTTGCCAATCTTTATCAAAACCTGCAACTGCAGCATCAGTCATAGGGTGTAAAACCAATGTTTTTAAGATATCATCTGAAACCGTTACAATATCACAACCAACCGATGCACATTCATGAACCTGCTGAGCATTTTTAAAGCTTGCCGCTATAACCTTGCAATCCATATTATAACTTCTTAACTGTTTAACTATTTGAGCAACCAATGATTCACCATTGCCTAAAATGTTATCAAGTCTATTAACATACGGAGCTACAAAGGAAGCACCTGCTCTTGCTGCCAACAACGCCTGAGCAGGAGTAAATATAGCAGACATAGTAACCCCTATGCCTAGCCTTTTTAATTGCATACAAGCCTTTAGGCCCTCCTCACTGATAGGGATTTTTACATAAAAATCTCCACCTAGTTCACTTTTAAGAAGCTGTGCTTCCTCAATTACTTTTTCTGCCTTTTTCTGTATCGTTTGTACATGCAGCATCTTTTCTTGGCCTATTATTTCACGAATACCCTTAACAAGCTTCCAAAAATCTGCTTTTTCCTTAGATATTATAGTGGGATTTGTTGTGACACCTGCCAATGGATAATATTCGTTGCAATGCTTTATTGCCTCTAAATTAGCGGTATCCAGAATATATAACATTATACGTAATCTCCTTCTTATTATTTATAACT
>JAZSAC010000060.1:0-3792 GCA_045601645.1 Acutalibacteraceae bacterium
ATAAAAGCTATATCAAAAACCTCTTTTGTGGTTTTTAAAAACGATGCATAGTCGGTTCTGCAAACAACCGACTCTTTTTCAACACCGGATTTTTTTACATTTCTTTTAATAACCTCTATCGACTGTGCCGAAGAATCAGTAAATACAGCCCTTTTTGCACCTCGACTCAACGCTTCGATTCCAAGCTGTCCCGAACCGGCAAAAAGGTCAAGCACACGCCGGCCTTCAATATCAAACTGTATTGCACTGAAAACCGCTTCTTTTGTTTTTTCACTTGTCGGGCGAACATCGTTGCCCTCTAACGTTTCAAGTCGTACTCCTCTTGCGAAACCAGTAATTACTCTCATTAAACATTCCTTAAAAATACTCAATACAATACAGCAAATAAAAACTTGCCATATTTTTATACATTATTTATTATATTATCACACAAAACATGGCATTTTGTCAATAAAAATTTAATAAAATGCAAATTTTATTATTATTTGACTAAAGCTCAAGTTCTTTTTCAGTTATAACCGTAACGTTAAGCGCTGTGGCTTTTTGTAGCTTACTGCCAGCGTTTTCACCACAAAGCACAAAATCTGTTTTTTTGCTGACAGAACCTGTCACCTTTGCACCTAAGCTCTGCATTTTCTCAGTAAGCTCATCACGGGTATAATTGCTGAAAGTGCCTGTAATTACGACTGTTTTTCCATAATATTTTCCGTTTTTATCAGCATTTACAACGCCCTCAGGCTCGAATTCCAAAATCTTGGATAAATTGACAAAATCATCTTTATTTTGATTTTTTTCGAACCAACTTTTTATTTCAGAATTCATAATGCTACCGAAGCCTTCTATTTCTGAAAAATCATATCCTGCCGTAACAGCCGATAAAAACTCTTCAACACTACCCCCAAAAAGTTCTGAAATACACTTTGCTGCACTTTTGCCGACTAGAGGTATATTCATTGCAACCAAAAATGAGGATAATCTGGTTTTTTTAGCAGAATTTATTGATTCCCAAAGGTTAGTATATGACTTCTCACCAAAGCCCTCCAGCTCAATTATTTGTTGCTTAAAGCGGTCAAGCCTAAATATATCTAAAAGAGATTTTACCCAACCTGCCTCGACAAATTTTTCTAGGGTTGCCGCTGAAAGACCTTCAATATTCATGGCCTGCTTGCTCACAAAATGATTGAATTTTTTGATTTGTCTTCCCGGACAGCAAGAATTTCTGCAATAAAGCACCTTAATATCTCGGCCTTGTGAACTATTGGTTTTTATTTCGGTTTCCTGCTTACAAATAGGACATACTTTTGGGAATCCTAAAATATACTCGGTTCTTCCTTGACTCTCGGCGCTTAAATTCTTTTCGACATGCGGTATTATCATATTTCTTTTAGAAACAAGGATTTTATCGTTTTCTTCCAACATTAAACCCTCTATAAAGGTCATGTTATGAAGTGAAGCTCGTTCAACACTTGTATTATCAATCATAACTGTGTCAAATTCGGCTATCGGTGTCAACTGTCCTGTACGAGAAATATTCCATTTGATATTTCTTAAAACAGTTTTAAAATGCGGGTCACCGAATTTATATGCAATTCCATCCTTAAAATGATGTGCCGTTTTACCCTGTGCTTTTGCAAAAGCAACATCATCAAATGAAAACACTATTCCGTCTATCGGAAGACCGTTTTGCTCTGCAAGTCGCTTCAAACCATCAATTTTACTTCGCACGGTATCAGCGTTGTCTGACGAGCCTAAGCTTTCATGAAAATTGCTTTCAAAACCATATTCCGTAAGCAATTTAAGTCTTTGGCTTTTAAGCGGAACATCATCCATACCCATTAAAACATTAAACGGAAAAAATTTTATTCCACGCTCTTTACATATCCTTGAATCCAACTGTCTGACAGAGCCCGACGCCAAATTTCTCGGTGTTGAATATTTTTCTTCATCGTTATCAATTTCGGCATTTATTGCCTCAAAAGTAGGAACATCGATAATAGCCTCTCCCGAAATTGAAAGCTTACCATTATATGAAATAGTCAACGGTATATTTGAAAAAACCCTTGCGTTATGTGTAATTATTTCACCAATAGCACCGTCTCCTCTTGTTGAAGCTTCTGTAAGACGGCCGTTTTCATAATCGAGCTTAACCGTAAGACCATCAAGTTTTAAACTTAAATATCCCTCAGACATAGACAGCATTTCAATAATATCGTTTACATCTTTTGTTTTTGCAAGGCTCAAAAGAGGTATACTATGTTGAACTTTTTTTAATTCGCTTATAGCTTCAAAGCCTGCTCTGGCAGTAGGAGAATCTGTTAATACAACTCCCGTTTGTTTTTCTAGGGTTGCTAACTCGTCAAAAAGCTCATCATACTGTGCATCGGAAATAGACGGCGAATTGCCGTTATAATACTCGTCACAGCATTTATTTAAAAAGCTTACAAGAAAACGCATTCTTTCTGTCTTTTGTTCCTGCATATATCTAACCGCCTAAATAAAAATCTACAAGTTTATTATATGCTTTTTTACCATTAAAGTAAAGACACTTTTTATATATCTGTCTCTTGATAAATTTTTGTTATATTGTAACCCTTATAAAATAACTTCAAAACACAAAAACCGCTCTGTTAATATTAACAGAGCGGTTTTTATTTTGCATATTACTAATTATTAAGATAATCACACAATCAACGTCTTTTAGCAGTAGTGTGAGATTTTCTCTTCTTCCTTTGAACCGTTGAATGTGTATTGCTGGTTGTTGCAAATTTCTTCTTATAATCAAGATTTACATAAATAAGCACGCCTATACAAATTAAAGAAAGCAAAATCGGAATCCAAATAATTTTATATATTTGCGATGCAAAAGATGTAACCCTGCCATTAAAGAAATCAATCTCTTCCTCTTGGTTTTGGTCATAATCATTGCTTAATATTTCACCGTGTGATGCAGTTCCGTCCTGTTGAATGCTATTTGAACCGGTATGAGAATTTGAGCCTATCTCATCTATAAAAGTATTACCTCCACCGTTGCCCACACTTGTTATAGGCTTTCTCGAAGATGTATTTGATGACGATACATCACTTTGTGTATCACTTGACGAATCCGATTCCGTTCCTGACTCGTTTTCAGAAGAGTTGTCTGATGATGTGCTCGACTCATTGCCCGACTGTGCATCTGATGATATTGTCTGCGATGAATCTGATGAAGATTCAGATGAGGTTTCGGATGAGGTTTCAGATGAATCTGACGACGAAGCTGATGATGCTTGAGATGATTGTGATGACGTACTTGAAGCACCTTCACTTGAAGTCGACGATGAACTACTACCGATTGCAGTTGCTGTGACAGCAAAAGTAACTAACCAAATAATAGTTATTATTGTCGTTATTATTGATGTTGTTTTTTTATTCATTTATAAACCCTCTTTTCAAGGTTATTAAACCTGAAAAAATTAATATGCCTTACCCCAATAAACAAGCTTTTTGGCTTTTTTACCACAACAAACACAGGTGCCATCAACACATTCCTGCTCATCTAACGGCATACAGCGTGACGAAATACCTGCCACCTCTTTAAGCTTATCCTCGCACTCACGGTCCATACACCATAAAGCCCTAATAAATCCGGACTTATTATCGGCAATATCTTTAATTTCTTCCATATTTTCAGCAGTATATGTCATGGTCTCACGACGCTTTAATGCCGTATTATATAGATTTTCGGAAATATTCTCTAATAACTTTTCAATTGTATCCTCAATGCCATCCAGCGAAACAAAGATTTTCTCTGCG
>JAZSAC010000061.1:0-3825 GCA_045601645.1 Acutalibacteraceae bacterium
TGCGGCCGTTTTGCAGAATATTTCCATCAAGTCCGCCTTTAGCGGTGACAATGTCCAAAGCCTGTGCATTTTTTAAAGCTGTAAGCAGTTGTTCGTCGGTTGCTTTTTTATTTCCTAAAAGCAGATTGTCTCTAAAGGTGCCCTTGAAAAGTATTGAATTTTGCATGGCAATACCAATTTTTGAACGTAGTTCTATATCGGAATATTCTTTAATATCCTTACCGTTTAGCGTGACAGAGCCGTCAGTACAGCAATAAAATTTCGGAATAAGATTAACTAATGTACTCTTTCCGGAACCGGTTGCGCCGATAATACCAATATGTTCACCTTTATTTATTGTTAGGTTTATGCCGTAAAGAGAATTATCAGCAGCATTTTCATATTTAAAGCCTACATTATTAAAGCAAATGTAACCATCGTTATTACATGGAACTGCAGGAGTATAAATATGGTTGTTGTGTGACAACACACGATCAATTCTTGAAACAGAGGCGAGTGCTTTATTTATGGTTATAATCATATTAGCAAGCTTAATAAGCTCTACTAAAATTTGTGACATATAATTATATAGTGCAACAATTTGACCTTGTGAGAGTTCACCGCTGTTGACCCTTATTCCGCCGACCCAAATTATTGCAATGATGGCACCGTTTATTGTAACATAGGTTAAGGGATTCATTAAAGAAGAAATTCTGCCGACCTTTTTCTGTGATGCAGTAAGGTTATCATTATTTTTGTTAAAATTGTTAATTTCTGACTGCTCTTTACAGAAAGCACGAATAACACGAACGCCTTTTAAGGATTCACGTGTTTTTAATAGAATTGTATCAAGTTTTTGCTGATTTTTTTTATATAAAGGTACGGTAACTGTCATAACAAAAACTACAATCAAGGTTATAACGGGAATAGTAACAGCAAAAATCAAAGAAGACTTTACGTCAACAGTGAATGCCATAATCATTGCACCGAAAACAATAAACGGTGAGCGTAAAAGTAATCTTAAGGCAATATTGACGCCTGTTTGAACTTGATTTGTGTCTGACGTCATTCTCGTGATAAGTGTAGCGGTGCCAATTTTGTCGAGGTCGGTAAAGGTGAATTTACTTATTTTGCTATATAAAGCTTTTCTCATATCTGCTGCAACACCAACGGCTGCTTTAGCTGCGAAATATTGTGCGGTTACAGCACAGCCAAAACCGATGATTCCAAGCAGTGCCATAAAAATTCCGCGTGAAATAATATATTCTTTATCTTGATTGGCTATTCCGTTGTCTATTATATCAGCAACAAGAAGAGGGACAAATAACTCAAATAATGCCTCAATAAGCTTAAACAGAGGTGCTAATATAGACTCTTTAAGATATTGTTTTAAACAGACAAAAAGCTTTTTCATAAAAATATCACCTCGTACCTTCTAATTGATTATATAGTATATGTCTTGTAAAATCAAGAATTTCAAATAACTCTTTATTTTTTTAAAGTTTGTGGTATAATCATAGTAACAAATAAAAGGAATGGTTTTTTTGGACAAAAAAAAATTAGATAGAATTTCTCAATTAACACAAATTTCAAGAGAACGTGAATTGACAAACGAGGAACAAAAAGAACGAGAAATATTGCGCCGTGAATATATTGATTCATATAAGGCATCTCTTACAGGAATATTAAATAATACCTATATTCAGAATCCTGACGGTACCAAGCAAAAGTTGAAACCTAAAAAATAAAAATTTGGGCATAATAGAAAAAAAGAAAGGAAGTTCTATTATGCTCAAAGAAACAGAATTGCTTAATTTTATACGTCAAAACGTTCAGATGGGGATAGATGGTATAAAAATTGTTATTGATGATACAGATAATAAGGATTTTTATAATGAATTAGAACGTGAAATGCATGAATACGGCAGAATTTATAATGAAGCAGACCAATGCTTAGAATCATTAGGTGGAGAAAAGCAAGACGTAAAAGCTGCGGCAAAGATTGCAGCACATTTGTCAGGCAAGATGAAGGCCTTAAGTGGTTCTACCTCAAAAATTGCAGAATCAATGATTCAAGGCAGTACAATGGGAGTTACAAAGCTTATTAAGCATATAAATGATTATAACGGTAACGACAAGGCTCTTAAAATCGCTAAAGATTTGTTGAACCACGAGGAAAGTAATATTGAAAATTTGAAACAATTTTTATAATATTGTACATTTAAAAATAATGCCCGAGGTATATCCTCGGGCGAGTTTTAACTGTTTAATTTTATAACAATATTTGGAATTTCGGCAACCGTTTCAACCTGAAGTTCGGGTTTTTTAATATCGGGGAATATCCAAGTTTTCGTGGTGTTTACAAAAACAGGTATATATCCTGCTCTTCTTGATGCATCAATATCATTTATAGGGTTGTCACCTACAAATAATATTTCTTGGGGGTTATATCCTAAATTTTCAGCAGTTATAAAAAAAGGCTCAAGGTGAGGTTTTGACTTTTCATGCTCACCGCCCACATAGATATAATCGAAATTATCCTCTAGCCCTAAAAGCTCCAGTTTTTTTCGTTGCAGCTCTGAAGAGCCATTGGTTATAAGAGCAAGCTTTAACCCCATTTCCTTTAAGCTTTCAAGCATTGGAATAACAAAGGGAAAGGGTATAGCAACCTTGGAAAAGCAACTCATTATAAATAATCTGTAATCATTTGGTTTTAGCTTTTGCTCAAATAAATCAGTTTTTTCGGTTATATAATTTTGTACTGCGTCCCAACCTTTGTGTATGTTGTTTCGGTCGGCTGTAATCATTATGCTTGTAATTTCTTCTGTCGTATATTTAGGGTTGATTTTAAACCAATCAAATATATCTTTACCTATTGCCGTTAAGGTTGCATATCGGTCAAAAAGTGTGTGGTCAAGGTCAAAAGCAACGGCTTTTATCATTTTTACCACTCCTTTAAATTTTATTTTTTATTATACTGCTTTTTTTATTTTTGTCAAGAATGGGGGAAAGGTATGAGAGTAATTCTTGCAAGTAAATCACCGAGAAGGAAAGAAATATTAAAGGAACTCGGAGTTGATTTTGAAATAATAACTGCCGATACCGATGAAAAATGTGATGCGACTGACCCTAAAGTATTTGTGAAAGAAATTGCTGAAAGGAAATGTGCAGATGTTTTACATAAATGTAATGAAAAAAACACAATGATTATTTCATCGGATACTGTCGTCGTGTTAGATGGGAAAATTTTAGGAAAGCCGTGTAATGAGCAGCAGGCAATAAAAATGCTTGAATCCCTTTCTGGTAGGGAACATTCAGTTATAAGCGGTTTATGTATAAGTTATAATGGAAATATAATAAGCAGTTGCGAAGAAACGACTGTGTATTTTGCAAATATGCCAAAAAAGTTTATTATGGATTATGTGTCATCTAAAGAACCTATGGATAAAGCAGGAGCTTATGCAATTCAAGGAAAAGCATCATTATATATTGAAAAAATAGATGGTTGTTATTTTAATGTTGTTGGGTTCCCGGTAAGACTTTTTTGTAAAATGCTTCAAGAAGTAGGGCTTAAGGTTGATGATATTGTAAAAATTTAAATTGCCTTCCTTATCAGCACTTAGCGTAAAGGTAAGGCAATTTTTCTTTAAATTATAGGTGGCTCAGGTGTTTTTTTATATTTTGGCAGAGGAGATTGATAAGGAAACATATCTAAACCTTTAACTATGTTGTTAAATACGTGTGTTTCCTCTTCGCAAAATATAGTATCCACCGTATCGTCAGGTTCTTTTTTTAATGGGTTGAATTTTTTATCCATACAAAAAACAAACTCCTTTCAAAGCTATT
>JAZSAC010000062.1:0-5461 GCA_045601645.1 Acutalibacteraceae bacterium
GAGTTGTATGCGGAAAACCCTTTATTTAAGGCGGTTTTAGTGCATTTTACTACGTGTTATGAATAAGCAATAACATCTCAAAAAATCTAGCTATTCAAATTCAAGTTTATCGGTTAGTTGTATTATACCATAACTTGACCAACAAACAAAGAGAATATTTAAAACACCCGCAGTTTTAAAAAACTATGGGTGTTTCGTAATTTGTTTTACTATCCTTTAGAGTACAACTCTTATGAGCGGTTTTTTTATATTATATTATCTGTTGTTAATTATTTTTGTAAGCTCAATCGGGTCAACAATTTTACCATCTTTATATACTCGCATATTACCCGAAGCGATTTCGTCAATCAAAATAACTTCGTTATTATTATAGCCAAATTCAAACTTTATATCCCACAGCTCAAGACCTAACGTCTTAAGGTCGTTTGCGACTATATTAGTGATTTCAAGGGTTTGCTTTTTCATGCTTTCAAACATTTCGGGAGTCATAACACCCAGAGCAGCCAATCCTTCACCGGTAACCAACGGGTCACCTTTTTCGTCGTTTTTAAATGTGCATTCTACATATCCACCCGTTAAAACCGTGCCGTCTTTGATGTACTCACCATATCTGCGAATAAAGCTACCGGTGGCAACAAGTCGGCAAATTACCTCAAGGCCGTTTCCGCCTTGTGCTTTACCGAAGCATTCAGCGGGTAAAACTTCCATTGTTGCATTATCAAGGTCGGCATTGATGTAGTGTGTTTTGATACCATTTTTTTTGAGTAATTCAAAATAATAAACAGAGGTTTGAAGATTAGCTTTTCCTATGCCGTCAATAGTAAGACCAACTGCGTTTTCGCCGGGGTCAAATTTTCCATCTTTGCCGGTGCAATCGTCCTTGAATTTTAATAAAACATTGCCATTCTCTAATGAATAAACGTCTTTGGTTTTACCTGTGTAAAGTTTTTTCATTTAATTTATATCCCCCAATAGAAGTTTAGATAGTGACCGTTTACGTCGCTAAAATTGATAATAAAATTTTATACGTAATAGTATATTTTGTCAAGAAAAATTTTTAAATTAATCGTTGATTTCTTTAGAATCACAATGTTTATTTTTACAGCCATCACAGTTATTTAATACAGTAACATCATCGCGACTGACCGTTATAGGCATTCCATCTGAACCGTCGAGGGCAACCTTTAGTTTTCCGGTAAGAAGACTGACATCAACAATAGTGCCTTTACCCTCCGGTGTATCGACATAAAAACCGTTTTTAGGGGTTTTTTTAATTAAATGGTCGTAAGCATCTTGTTCATATTTCAAGCAACACATCAGTCTTCCACAGGTGCCTGAGATTTTTGCAGGGTTTAATGACAAGCCTTGCTCCTTAGCCATTTTTATTGAAACCGGCTGAAAGTCAGATAAAAACCTTGAGCAACAAAAAGGCTGACCGCAAATACCTAAGCCGCCCATCATTTTTGCCTCATCTCTTACGCCGATTTGACGCAGTTCGATTCTTGTATGAAAATTACCTGCAAGGTCTTTTACCAACTCTCTAAAATCGACTCTACCGTCAGCAGTAAAGAAAAATAAAATTTTTGTTGCATCAAAGGTAATCTCAACATCAATAAGCTTCATATCAAGCTTACGTTCAGCAATTTTTTTTTCGCAGAACTCAAAAGCTTCCTTTTCTTTGCTACGGTTTTCAGACACTTTTTTAAGGTCATCTTCGGTTGCAAGACGAACAACCTCTTTAAGTTGGCCTATGATACTGTTGTCGGGAACAAAGTGGTTTTCGCTTGCCACCTCACCGCATTCGGTTCCTCTCGAAGTTGTAACAATGACATAAGAACCGAGAGGAATCTTTTTTCCTGCAGGACTGAAAGAATATATTCTTCCGTCCGAACGAAATTTTACTCCTATAACTTCTACCATTTATATCTCCATTCCGGGCAAACCCACAACATACAATTTAGAATATTACAATTAATTATAACATAAATTTTTTGTATTACAATAATTATAAAACGGAAAATATTTCTGCACAAAGAGCAGTCGAAAGAAGGGAAAGGGAAAGAGGGCGACCTACATGCAACCGAACTCTTTGTTCAAATTTTTCGATTATAGATAAAACATCTGAAACGACGGACGGTGAAAAAGAACTTTTTTGTAATACGCAAATTTTTAATTCGCTTTGTAAAGACAGTCGCAACTCGGCAAGAAAGGCATTAAAGCCAATACGGTTTTTTTCAAAACTAAAAATTGTTTCAAGCGCAGAAAGTCGGTCGTGTTTTTTTAAGTAGCTTATAAATTGTTGGGCTTTTTCAACAGCCTCTGCAGTTTGTCCTGACAAATAATTAAGAGCCTCTCCTACATTTCCATGTGATAAATCTAAAGCTTCGGAAATATCTTCGGTTGAACGTTCACATTTTTTGCTTATCCAATTTAAAGCTTCGTTGCGGTCGGGGTTTTGTAAAGTTAGCGTTATACATCTTGAACGTACTGTTGGTAAAAGATAAGAAGCATTTTTACAGATAAGGATAAACACCATAAATTGAGGTGGCTCTTCTAATATTTTTAACAAAGCATTTTGAGCAGCATCTGCCATTTTATCACAATCAGTTATGATATTAACCTTTCTATTCGCCTCAATCGGTACAATATAAGCGTTATCGCGAATATCACGAACGGTGTCAACTTTAAACGTTGCACCGTCAGGTGTATAGGTTAAAACATCACTATGAGAGTCGCGCATAATCAAACTACATGCACGGCAATTACCGCAAGGAGAATTTTGTTCTTTACAAATTGCAGCAGCGGCAATTATTTTAGCTAAAGTTTTTCTACCGCTGCCAGATTCTCCTTCAATAATAAAAGCATGAGGAAACCTGCCGCTTATAACAGCATTTTTTATAATATTTTTAATTTCGTTGTTCCCCAAAAAGCTATTCAACAACAGAGGTTCCTCCAAACAAACTATTATAAAACGTAACCGATTTTCTTCATTACCTTTGAAAGAGTTTTACAAGCAAGATAATTTGCCTTTTCGGCACCGTATTTATATATTTTTTCAAGCTGTGCTTTATCAGAAATATACATATTATATTTTTCCTGTACTGGACGCAATTCCTCTACGACTGCTTCGCCTACAGCTGATTTAAAATCACCATAACCTTTACCTTCAAATTCGGCAGTAATTTGGTCGGCGGTTTTTCCGGTAATGCATGAATAAATTTCTATAAGATTGTTTATTCCGTGCTTTTCCTCACCAACATATACTCTTGCTTCAGAGTCGGTAACAGCACGTTTAAATTTACGCATTATAGCGTCGGGAGTATCGGTTAAAAGAACCTTTGCGTTCTCGTTTTCATCAGATTTAGACATTTTTTTCAGAGGTTCCTGCAACGACATAACCTTTGCACCGATTGGAGCAATATAGGGTTCGGGAACGGTGAAAACATCTCCATAAATACCGTTAAAGCGTTTGGCAATATCGCGCGTAATTTCTAAATGCTGCTTTTGGTCGGCGCCCACGGGTACTACATCGGGCTTATAAAGTAAAATATCGGCAGCCATAAGCACAGGATATGTGAACAAACCGGCATTTACGTTGTCAGCGTGTTTAGAAGATTTATCTTTAAATTGCGTCATTCTCGAGAGCTCACCGAATTGAGTATAACAGTTTAAAAGCCAAGCAAGCTGAGAATGTGCGGCAACGTGTGATTGCATAAAGATGATGTTTTTTTCTGGGTCGAGACCTATACTTAAAAGCATTGCGGCAGCACTGTAAATTTGCTTTCTCAGGTCAGCCGCTTCTTGTCGAACGGTAATTGAGTGTAAATCGGCAATACCGAAAATGCAGTCAAACTCTTCCTGCATGTTGTTCCAATTTTTAACGGCTCCGAGATAATTGCCTAAGGTGAACATACCGCTAGACTGAATAAAACTCAAAGCTTTTTTCTTTGATTGAATAGTGTTGTTTTCCATAAAATCACCAAATTTTGTATAATGTGTAGATTACTTAAAAAAATCTTTAGCAGTCATTCCTAAAATTTCCACGCCTTTTATTATCTGCTCATTGGTAGGGGTAGAATAATTTATCCTAAAGCAATGGCTGGTGCTGTTTACATCTGCACAAAAAGCATTGCCGGGCACGGTTGCAACCTTATTATCAACCGCTCGTTTGCAGAAATCTATCATGTCGACATTTTCGGGCAAGGCTACCCAAATAAACAAACCGCCATCTGGTTTAACATAATGAACATACTTGCCTAAATGCTCATCAAGTAAAGATGTCATAAGGTTACATTTTTTGCGATAAATTTCACGATTGCGATTTAGATGTCCCTCGTAGTCGTGCTTTGTCATAAACTCATGGCATATAATTTGACCGAAAATATTGGTGTGCACATCGCTTGTTTGTTTGCATACAATCATTTTAGAAACTATTGAAGCCGGTGCAATTGTAAAACCAACGCGTAAGCCGGGAGATATAACCTTTGAAAAAGTACCGGCATAAATAACAATTCCATCTTCATCAAAGCTTTTTATGGTAGGCAAGTCATCACCTGCAAAGCGAGTATCACTGTATGGGTTGTCTTCTAAAATTAACACGTGGTATTTTTTTGCAAGAGCATAAACAGCTTTGCGCTTTTCAAGACTCATACATACGCCAGAAGGGTTTTGAAAGGTGGGTATAGTGTAAATAAATTTAGCTTCGGGGTGGCTTTTGAGCGCTTCTTCAAGCTTTTCAATATTTATGCCGTCGTCATCAATATCAACGCCGACAGTTCTTAAACCAAATGAACGAAAAGCATTTAATGAGCCTATAAAGCTTGGATTTTCACATAAAACGGTGTCACCTGTGTTACAAAGCACCATCGAAGTCAGATTCATAACCTGTTGTGCTCCTGAGGTTATGATAATCTCGTCAAAGTCTCTACCGATGTTGTGCTTTTTATTCATGTAATCCTTTAGCGTTTGTCTTAGATGTGTGTAACCCTCTGTTACGGAATACTGTAATGCATCTACAGGTCGATTTGAAAGTATGTCTGCAGAAATTTCAGCGACTGTTTTAGAGGGCAGAGCCTCAGAGGCAGGGTTACCTGCAGCAAAAGGTATGTAACCCGGTAAAGATGTGAATTTTAAAATTTCGCGGATTGCAGAAGGTTTTAATCCGGAAATATTGTTTGAAAATGTGTACTCCATGAGCATTTCTCCCAAAAAAAATATAAAATATATTACATTATAATCATATACATTATAATATAGGTAATCGATATTTTCAATACCGAAATAAAAAAACAAGAAAAATTTACCACATAATGTGTCATGTGATGAATAAAAACACAATTAGTGGACATACTTTGAAAATGTAGTCAGCACAAAGAGTTTATAGTAAAACCCCCTGACAAAATATTTTCGAAAATATAAGAAAAAAGTGTTGACAAAGGAGCAGGTGTGTGGTAATATAATC
>JAZSAC010000063.1:0-5803 GCA_045601645.1 Acutalibacteraceae bacterium
TGGATGAAGCAATAAAAAAAGCCATTGATGAAGGTTGTTCAAGAATGCCGGTTTATGAGGAAGAGTTGGATAATATTAAAGGCATTTTATATGTAAAAGACCTTTTACAATATGTGGGTGTTGAGCTGCCTAAGGATGTCAAGCCGTTTGACATAATGCGTGAGGCTATGTTTATTCCGGAATCAAAAAAATGTCGTGAATTGTTTTCGGAAATGACTGAAAAGCACTTACAAATGGTTATTGTTGTTGACGAATATGGCGGTCTTGCGGGAATTGTTACATTTGAAGATTTAATTGAATCAATAGTGGGAAATATACAAGACGAATTTGACGACGAGCAGGAAGAGTTTGAACAAATATCAGAAAACGTTTTTAATGTTGATGGTATTTCAAATATCTATGAGGTTGAAGAACTGCTTGATATTGAGTTTCCAAAAGGCGAATACGAAACAGTTGCAGGATACATGATGTCTGTTTTAGGAAAGGTTCCGGAGCCAAACGAACATCCATCGGTAGAGTGGGAAGGTTTTATGTTTACGGTGTCCGAAATGGAAGACAGAAGGATTACGAGAGTTCATATTGAGCGTTTGCCTGAGATTGAAAACACTGAAGAAAGTGAAGTTGAATAAAAATATACAAAAAACTGCTTTAAGGAAATGCCTTAAAGCAGTTTTTTGATATTATAAAAATTAGTTAAGACGATAGAGGAAGGTACTATTTGAATAAGTATTGTCAAATGCTACAGCCCAATGCCATAACCAAAACTGCTTTTGGTCGTGTTTCAATTGGTCAGCAAGGCCTAATATTTCTTCGATTTCTGTTGAAGTTAGATCACCCGGCTTTAAAAGATGCTTTATTTTTTATTACCTCTCATAGAAATTTTTGATTTTAATAAAATTTGTCTGTATTTGTATTCAACAATTATAAGGGAAGGATTCTGTTTTTATTAAAAAATTGGCAGTTTATTTTAATGTTTCTTATTGATTAAGTCAAGTGTTATATGTGTTATAATATATTAACAGCATACGTGTTGATTTTGTAAGAAGATAAATGATATTTTAATAAAAAAATATTTACTTTTTGTTTACAATCTTTTTTTGTGTTTACTTTTAAGGTTTTTATTGCTATAATATGTAAAAACAATTTTTAGAAGGAGGGGCTGTATGCAACCGACCTATACAGAAATCAAGCATGCCGGATTAAGTGCTTTAAAGCACCGTTGGGCTGAGGCTTTAGCTATAAGCTCCTTTTTGTTTGCTACTTGTTTGCTTAATGTTTTGATGCAATCATTTTTCGTTTTAATAACCAGGGTTGATGCAGGTTGGAATATTGTACAGCTTTTAACTGATTTTTCTTATAACGGTCTAATTGGTTTGGTTGTTACTTTGATATCCGCTGCCTTTTCATTGCTAATTGAAATTCCGTTAGTTATCGGGGTTGTTCGTTGGTTTTGGTTGGTTACAGGCGGTGGAAATCCATCTTTTTCTGAAATATTTTTTTATTTTTCATCTTTTTCTATAAACTTGAGGTCTATAAAATGTGCTGTTGGACTGTTTTGGCGTATACTTTTAGCACTGATTGTTTGTTTTGTACCGTATACTATATTTGTGAGTTTAACTACACCTTTACTTTATAACAGTTTAGGTTTTCATATGCCGCTTTGGCTTGATGGAATTTATGTTTTAAAGGATATTGTGTTTTTCTTTGGAATGTTAATGTTTTTTATGATATGTGCGCGTTTTTTACTTTTCTTCGCACCAATGATTTCTGAGCCGCAGTTATCTGTTCATCAATGCTTCCGCAGTGCCGCAGCAGTATCAAAAGGCAAGTCTTTGCATATAGTTTGTTTTGTTTTGAGCTTTTTCGGTTGGGGTTTGCTTTGCCTTTTCGTCTTTCCATTGTTGTTTGTTGTACCATATTTTTTGGCTTCTCTTACTGTTTATGCTCGTGAAATGTACCGTGCCAAGCGTTCTTCTACCGCTAAGGATGAATAATTTTTAAAAAATATATTTTTTTTCAAAAAAACACTTGCATTTTGCAAACAAGTGTGGTAGTATCTATCTCGTACTCGAAAAATATGGCAATCGGTGGTCGGGTACAAGCACGATTGCGAGTCGGTGTTGATTGCGGTGAGGGTCCACCTGTTCCCATCCCGAACACAGAAGTTAAGCTCATTTGCGCCGAAAATACTTGGCTGGTGACGGCCCGGGAAGATAGGTAATGCCGACACACACGAAAGACTGTCTTTTTAAAAAGCAGTCTTTTTTTGTTATTTGTCTTTATTTTTTCATGTTGCTGTGTTATAATATAGATCAATACATTCAACGGTTTGAATATATTACTGTATAAATTATGACAAATATTTTGCATATGGGTTTTTAAGAGGGCGATTTTTTGCTAGATAGGTATGATGTGCTTATAGTCGGCACAGGTCTTTCAGGTCTTTATGCCGCCTATAATCTTGACAGAAGAATACGTGTGTTGGCTGTTTGTAAAAAAGACCTGCGACTTTGTAACAGTAACCTTGCTCAAGGTGGTGTTGCAGCCGTGTTGGACACCATTAATGACAGCTATGACCTTCATATAAAAGATACAATGATTGCCGGTGGCAATGAAAATCGTCCAGAGGCAGTTGAAACACTTATTAAAGAAGGTCCTGATGATGTTCGCAAAATGATAGAATTAGGTGCTGAATTTGATAGTGAAGACGGACATATACATATGACGCTTGAAGGTGGTCATTGCCGTCGGCGTATTGTTCACCATCGCGATACTACCGGTGAAGAATTGATGCGTACTATTATCAATGCTACCAAAAATCTTCCAAATGTTGACATTGTTGAAAATGCGTCATTGGCATTTCTTGATGAAGCTAATAATGGTTATTATGCATCTATATTAAAAGATGGTAAGCTTAATACTGTTGCAGCCTCATATGTTATTATTGCAACAGGCGGTATCGGCAGAGTTTATCAATATACTACCAATTCTTCAATAGCCACTGGTGATGGTATTTCTATTGCATACGGTTTGGGTGCAAAAATTGAAAATCTTCATTATATACAGTTTCACCCGACGGGCTTTGCAGGTGATAACTGCCGAGAAAGGTTTCTTATCAGTGAGGCGGTACGCGGTGAGGGGGCATACCTTGTTAATTGTCACCGTGAAAGGTTTATGCATCGTTATGATGAGCGCCTTGAATTAGCACCGCGAGATGTTGTTTCAAGAGGTATAATTCTTGAATCCAGAAGAACGGGAAGCGATAAGTTTTACCTTGATATCACCCATCGAGACCCGAAGTTTGTTAAAGACCGTTTTCCAATGATATACGAGCGGTGTTTAAACGAAGGGGTAGATATTACGGTTGACCCAATACCGATTTTTCCGACACATCATTATCTTATGGGCGGAATAAATGTAGATTTAAACAGTCGAACCCGTATAAATCGGCTTTATGCTGTCGGTGAGTGTTCGCATACAGGGGTTCACGGCAAAAACCGTTTAGCATCTAACTCCTTGCTGGAAGCACTTGTGTTCGGTAGACGTGCCGCCGAGGATATAAATCGTAGCTATAATGAAACGTCGGTTTGCGGAAAGCCTCCTGTCCACCGTATAGATGGTGCACCGATGCCGACGGGAACTCGTACGGCCATTCGCAGTATTATGCAAAAATGTCATTTTGTTTTACCGAATCTCGAGGCAGCACACAAATATCGTCCGGAAATTGAAGAGATTTCCAATAGACTTATTAATAAGCATTTTCAAATTACAAACGATTATTTAGAAGCACGCAGTCTTGCAACAGTTGCTTCAATAGTATTGAAAGAGGTACTAAAGTAATGTTACAGCTATATGTTGACGATTTAATAAAAAAAGCTCTTTTAGAGGACATCAATTATATTGATGTTGCAGCAGATAATCTGCTTGATAGCAACCATATGTCACGTGCTAAATTTCTTGCCAAGGCTGAGGGTACGCTTTGCGGTATAGATGTCGCATTGCGAGTGTTTGAATTGTTGGGTGGTTTTGAAATCACAAAACATAAAAATGATGGTGATAAGCTTATAAAAGGAGATATAATTGCTGAAGTTTACGGTCCGACACAGCTATTGCTTAAAGGTGAGCGCACATCGCTTAATTTAATACAGCATATGTCAGGTATCGCTACCATGACTGCTGAAATGGTTGAGCTGACAAAAGGCACAAGGGCTACGGTTACTGATACAAGAAAAACGCTGCCGGGTATGCGTGCGTTACAAAAATATGCTGTAACCTGCGGAGGAGGAAAAAACCACCGTTTTAACCTGTCAGATGCCGCTATGCTTAAAGATAATCATATAGATGCTTGCGGTAGCATAACCAATGCTGTTGCTGTACTTAGAGGAAAAATCGGTCATACAGTAAAGATTGAGGTTGAAACCCGCAATTTAGATGAGGTTGCCGAGGCTCTAAAAACCGGTTGTGAAATAATAATGCTCGATAATATGGATTGTGAAACCATGAAAAAAGCTGTTAAAATAGCTGATGGAAAGGCATTGCTTGAGGCATCAGGCAATATTACCGCTGAGACCATTAGAAATGTTGCTTTAACAGGTGTTGATATTATTTCTATCGGCGCGCTGACACATTCGGTTAAGGCTTTTGATATTTCACTTAAAATCGCAAAATAATATATCGAACAGCTTCTTTGGTTGAAGTGTTATGTTTTTCTAAAATCACATTTTGATAATTATATTCAATATGAGCTAAAATAGGCTCTTTTAAAGCTAAATCTTTTGGTCGAAGAGTTTTTTTCAAAGAATCAGCACTCCTTTAAAAACAGTTTAACCGTAAATGACTTTTTTAAACGATATTGCATTAAGGACGTGATATAGTGAATAAAAAACTAAGTATAACTGTTAGTGTTCTTGCCGCTGTTATAACAATAGTAAATGTTGCTTTTGTTATTAATGATGCATTTTATTATAATCTGGATAACTTGCCGAAGGGAAACTTTATACGTGAGGATTTTGACCAAAGTATTTTATTTGGCAAAGGTTATAAGCTAAAGGTTTATCAAGTTGAAAAAACACGTCATTTTCCTTCTGCGGTAAGGGTTGAACTATGGAATGATAATACTAATAGTTTTAAAACAATATATTGGCAAACGAACACCGAAGCAACCATTATAAATTGGTTGGATGGAGACAGAGTGGTTGTAACAATCAACGGTGTTCCGATTGATATAGAAAATCAAACTTATGATTGTCGTGATTGGGAAAACCAAATCTATGTTCAAAAAACAAAACTTGTCAAATAGTGTTTGGTAATAATTTTTTTGTTTTTGTCATAAAATAAATTTAAAACAGATATTTGTTTTAAAATAAAAATCGTTTTAGGAAGGGATAAATTATGAAAAAAGTTATATGTAAACGCGAATATGATACCGACAGTGCAACGCTTATTAAGCGTGTTACTTTCGGTGTTTTCGGTCAAGCTGACGGATATGAGGAGACACTTTATGAAATGCCTGACGGCAGGTTGTTTTTATACCTGAACGGAGGTGAAGAATCACCTTATCCTAATGAAAATATCAAAAGCATTTCTAAACAAAAAGCAGATGCTTGGTTAAAGGAACACGAATAAAAACGGTTTTTAAGAGAGCCGTTTTATAATAAAATAAATAGTTAAGACACGTTTTTATAAGTATAAAAGCCTCTCAGCAAACAAGAATGAGAGGCTTTAAATTTTGTTATTTTAAAAGTTTTTTGCGTTCCTTATAATCCGGCATGAAGGATTGTAGGGTTTCCCAAAACCTTTTACT
>JAZSAC010000064.1:0-5093 GCA_045601645.1 Acutalibacteraceae bacterium
AACAAAAAAATCAATTAGAATAATTGAATAATTTAAAACACTCTTGTCAATATTTTGGTTATAAATATTGAGGGAGTGTTTTTTTTGAAATTACTTAAATCATTTGATAAAAGCCTACTTATAAGGTCAATATGTATTGCAACAATATTGGCAATGACAGTTGCAGTCTGCCGATTTGATACATCGTGCGAAAAAATACGACAAAATGTATTGCGATTGCATATTTTAGCAAATTCAAATTCTGAGTTTGACCAGCAACTGAAGTTAAAGGTAAGAGATGCCGTACTTTTGGTATCCGAACAAATATTTTCCGATTGTGAAACAGAACAGGAAGCCAAAGAGGCTGTGCAAAATAATTATCAACTTTTGGCCGAGACGGCACGGAATACGATAACTGAAAACAATTATGACTATCCTGTTTCAGTACAATTGGCAGATACTTGGTTTGAAACCAGAGAATATGAAAATTTCACTCTGCCTGCAGGTAATTATGAGGCGGTGCGTATTATTATAGGCGATGGGTTGGGTAAAAATTGGTGGTGTGTTATGTTTCCGTCAATATGTATACCAACAGCAAGTGCCGAAAAGAATGGATTTCAAAACGTACTTGAAAATGAGGAAAACAAAATAGTAAGTAGTTCGAAAAAATATAAGGCAAGGTTTAAAATTGTTGAAATTTTTGAAACAGTACGCGTTAAATGTGAAAAAATTTTCAAATAATTATAAAAAATAACTATTTTTATAAAATACTACTTGCAATTTGGTGAAAGTTGTGGTATCATTCCATTACTGATGTGAAGAAAAGGAGAGGGGTGACAACATGAAAGAGGGTATTCATCCGCAATACGAAACAGCTGTTGTAAAGTGTGCTTGCGGTGCAGAGTTTGAAACTCGGTCAACTAGGAAAGATATCCGTTTGGATATATGCTCCAAATGTCATCCGTTTTTTACCGGCAGGCAGAAGCTTGTTGATACCGGCGGTCGTGTAGACAGGTTCAAAAAACGTTTTGGCATTGATGCTAAATAATTTGTTTTAGGTTTTAAGACCGCAGTTGTTTTAGTACAGCTGCGGTTTTTGTTTTTTATAAGGGAGGCGACTGTTTTGATTGAATATAAAACATTAAAAACTGCTGCACAAGCAGAATATGAAGAGAAACATTCAAAATTTATAGGTGCTGTTATGCCTGTAACAACTGAAAAGCAGGCGCTCGATTTTATAGCTTCCCGTCGCCAAGATACTTATGGTGCAAAGCATAATGTTTATGCTTATATTTTGCGTGAGAACAATATATCAAGATATTCTGATGACGGTGAGCCTCATTCTACTGCAGGTATGCCCACATTAGATGTTTTGCGTAAGCAGTGCTTGGTTGATTGTTGTGTTGTGACAACTCGCTATTTCGGTGGTATATTACTTGGAACAGGAGGACTTGTAAGGGCATATACCTTGGCTGCTTCAAAGGCAGTCGAAAAAAGCGGGATAGCAATTATGCGTGAGAGTTGTTATTGCTTGGTAGAATGTGATTATCCTGAGTTTAAAATGGTTGAGAGTTTAATTGTTTCTGCATTTGGCAGAGTTGAAAACAGTGAGTTTACAGATAAGGTTATTGTTAAATTTTGGGTGACAAAGGAAAACTATGATGAATTGTACTTTAAATTTCGGGACACCTTTTGCGGTAAAAATTTTCCAGAAATATTAAAAATCGACTTTGCAGAGGCTTAAAACTCAAAAAATACAATAATTTTTAAAATTTATTATAAAAAAATAAAGTAATTTTTTTATAAATTGCGAATAATAGTTTAGAAGTGTCTTAAAAAGGGGGTTGCTGCATGTCTTTATCACAAGATTTTTTGATGGAACTAAAATATCGTAATGATATTGAAGCGGTTTTATCACCATATGTTGATTTAAAACGACGCGGCAGTAACCTTGTTGGTCTTTGCCCCTTCCATAATGAAAAAACCCCATCATTTACCGTTTATCCCGAAAACGGCTCTTATTATTGTTTTGGCTGCGGTCAGGGTGGCGATATTATTACTTTTATGATGAAGATTGAAAATCTTGATTATATTGATGCTGTTCGTCGTCTTGCTGATAAGGCCGGACTGAAAATGCCGGATAACGATGATGATGACAAAAGTGTTAAGCTTAAAAAAGATATATATGAAATCAATAGTGAGGCGGCAAGGTTTTTTCATTCGTCGTTGATGAGTCCGCAAGGAAAGGCGGGTTTAGATTATTTTGTTGGTAGGGGATTAAGCCTAAAAACTATTAAACATTTTGGGTTGGGATTTGCACCTGATGATTGGAGTGCTTTAAAACAACATCTTAAATCTAAAGGCTTTTCGGATTATTTGATGCAAGCAGCTGACCTTGTAGGAAAGACTGAAAAAACTGACCGCGACGGAAAAAAATATACTCATACCTATGACCGATTTAGAAACAGACTTATGTTTCCTATTATAAACCTACACGGTAAGGTAATAGGGTTTAGCGGCAGGGCAATGCCGGGAAACGAAAAACAGGGTGGGAAATACATAAATACATCGGACACGGCGGTTTATAAAAAAAGCCAGAATATGTTTGCACTTAATTTTGCCAAAAACGTGTGTTCCGAAAGGGCAATTTTAGTTGAAGGAAACATGGATGTCATAGCGCTTCATCAGGCAGGTTTTCAAAATGCGGTTGCCGCATTAGGAACAGCCTTTACCGAAGAACAGGCTAGGCTTTTGGGAAGATATACTAAAGAGGTCATATTGACAATGGATGCAGATGAGGCTGGGGAAAAAGCTACCGACCGTGCCATGAAAATTCTTTTTTCTGCAGGTGTCAACGCAAGAATTTTGCGGTTGCCTGAATGTAAGGACCCTGATGAATTTATTAAAAAGCATGGTTCTGCGCGGTTTGAAGCATTGTTAGATGGCGCAATAAGTGATATAGATTATCGATTGTTTGTTGTTGCTAAAAGTGTTGACCTTGATGCTGCTGACGGCATGGTACAGTATTTAAAAAAAGCGTGTGAGGTTTTGGCAGAGCTTGATGATAGCATTGCAATAGACCTTTATGCAGGTAAACTGTCAGCTAAATACGGTGTAGCTAAAGATGTGCTGAAGAATCAGATTTTAGAAGAAATAGAACGCAGAAAGCATAAAAAGGTACAAAAGGAATTAAATGATTTAGTTACTGTACGACAAAAAAAGAATGATATAAATCCTGAAAAAATGCAGTATAGACGTGCTGCCGTAGCAGAAGAAGCGGTGATTTCGGTGTTGATTAGGCATCCGGATTTACTTGATGTGGTACGGTTGCGACTTGATGTATCGGACATGCTTACGGAATTTAATCGAAGACTATATAAAAAAGTTATAGATATACTTGATGCCGGCAGACAGTTTGATTTGGTGCTTTTAGGTGAAGAATTTACACCAGATGAAATAGGTTATATCACTAAGATGCTTGCACTTAACAGTGCAAGTGTAAATTCAGAACAATTGGTGAAAGACAGTGTTGATGTAATTCTAAAGGAAAAAGAAGCAAAAAACAATTTGGATATTGGAAATCTTTCTGATAAAGAATGGGCTGCTGCTATGGCAAAAATGAGTATTGATAAAAAGAAAAAATAGATTTATGATGATTAAAAATCAGGGATAAGGGGATTAAAATGGTTGAGAAAATAAAGGGAAACAAAACAATAGATGATGTTGAGTTAGGCAACGAGGATATTATTGAGGATAGCTATACTAAGGAGGATTCTGACCGTAAGGACGATTTTCTTGATATTGAAGATGAAATTCCCGATAATATTGAAAATTTAGAGATGGAGCCACCGTTGCTTGACCTTGATTATTTAGAGCCGACAGATGAAGAACTTAAAAAAACCGAAATCGAGGATATTGAAAAACTTGACGAGATTGCATTGTCGAGCGAAATGGTTTCACTCGATGACCCTGTAAAAGTGTACTTAAAAGAAATTGGACGTGTGCCGTTGCTTACTCCAGATGAGGAGGTAGACCTTGCCAAAAGGATTGGTGAGGGTGAGGCAAGTGCTAAAAAGCGTTTGACCGAAGCAAACTTACGTCTCGTTGTTAGTATCGCAAAGCGTTATGTCGGCAGAGGTATGCATTTTCTTGATTTGATTCAAGAGGGAAATGTGGGACTTATAAAAGCTGTTGAAAAATTTGACCATACTAAAGGATTTAAATTTTCAACCTATGCAACATGGTGGATTCGTCAGGCAATTACAAGAGCTATTGCCGACCAAGCGCGAACCATTAGAATACCTGTTCACATGGTAGAAACTATAAACCGTTTAAAGAAAATACAGAGTCAGCTTTTACATGAAAACGGGCATGAACCGAGCGAAGAGGTTATTGCTGAAAAAATGGAAATGTCTGTAGAGAGAGTTCGCGAAATCATGCGTGTTGCACAAGAACCGGTTTCCATGGAAACACCTATAGGTCCTGAGGAAGACAGTCGTCTTATGGATTTTATACGAGATGAAGATGCTTTGGCACCTGATGATGCTGCTTTGAAAACCATCACTAATGAGGATATTGATTCGGTTTTGAAAACACTTACTCCGCGTGAGGAAGCTGTTATCCGCTTGAGATTCGGTCTTAAAGACGGAAGATGTCATACACTTGAGGAGGTAGGAACTGAATTCCACGTTACTCGTGAAAGAATTCGTCAGATAGAGGCTAAGGCGTTACGAAAGCTGCGTCACCCTGTAAGAAGTAATAAGTTTAGAGATAGATAAGCAATAATTGATAAATGGAGGGTCTGATGAAATACACATACAATACGACAGGCACATGTTCAAGAACTATTGAAATTGAGATTGAAGATGATAAGCTTATGTCACTAAATTTCGTAGGTGGCTGTAATGGTAATCTTAAAGGGATTTCTGCTCTGTGTCGTGGCATGAAGGTTGATGATATTATTGATAAGCTTAAGGGAATTAAGTGTGGCTTTAAAAACACATCTTGTCCTGACCAGTTGGCAAATGCTTTAATGGATTATAAAAAGAAATTTAACCTTTAGAGCACAAAAGAAGGGAATATAAATGTTTGACGAAGATATTAAGATAGCAGAA
>JAZSAC010000065.1:0-2375 GCA_045601645.1 Acutalibacteraceae bacterium
GTTGCAATTGTTGTGGTTATTATCTCAGGTAACATATATGATGCATTATAGGTTAATGAATAAATAACAGCATCTTTATTAACTAATGATGCAAAAATCACAACACCTGAAATAAAATGTAAAATAAAACGGCAAATTAAAACCATTATAACACCGATAATAATACCTAAAAGGCCATGCTTTTTAAGAATTCCGGAAAATCCCAATATTGTAAAAGCTAATAAATAATCAAGTACTATTGTTCCAACAAATGCAGTTGCTGTAAGACCCCAGCTTGTGATAGAGCCTATATCAAGGATTAGTTGTATTATGGCGTAAATAAAGGCACTTAATATACCCCATGGTGTACCATACATTAAAGGTAGCATTACAATGGGTAGCATTGAAAGTAAGGTCACTGAACCCCCGAACGGAAGGGGGAAGGGTTTGATTAGGCTGAGCGAGGTAGCCAATGCTATTAAAACAGCGGTTACACACATTCTTTGAATTTGATTTTTTTTGTTCATTTTTTTTCCTTTCTGCAGTTTAACTGCACTGACTAAGTTGTCAGGTTATTAAATCTAACAGAAAAGTAAAAAGCCCACCGGAACGACCGATGGGCATTTAATCAAAATTAGTGAAAAAATTCCTACGTCGGAATTACCCGCATCAGGTATAACGGTCAAGACGAAACACGTCTTATCTCAGCCAGATAAATTTCCAGCACCCTTTTCTGTTCGATTTATCAATATTATATCATAAAAAACGTAGTTGTCAATAGTTATAGTTGCAAAATATCTATGTATAGTATAAAATAAATTCATAGATAATAAATAATCGTTTGAATTTTATATAGGAGCGATTTATGTTGAGATTTCCATTTGAAAACAAGGAAAATTTAAGGGAAAATATTGTATATGATGATTTTGATACAAGAGCCGAAACATTTGTTACAAAAATGTTGGATGGTTATAAATCGGTATCTAATAATGAAATAAAGGTTATTCATGACCCAATTTGGGGAACTATTAAGTTTTATCCTTGGGAATTACAGTTGTTGGATTCGCCGTTACTGCAACGTTTGCGCAACGTAAATCAAGTAGGTTTAGCAGTGTTAACCTATCCATCGGCACATCATTCTCGATTCGAACACACGTTGGGTGTTACTGCTTTGATAACAAAAATGGTGGATAGTGTCAATGATGATTTTTGCTCTGATTATAGTAAGAAGGAAAATGGTGTTGTGAGTTTTTCCGACCTAACCAAGCTGCGTATTGCCGCAATATTACACGATATAGGTCATTGTTTCTTTTCACATTTATCAGAAAGAATGTATTGTATAACCGAAGAATTCAAAGAATTAAAGAATGCTTTTGAAATTTTTTCAAAAGCTCAGCCTCATGAAATTTTGGGATATATTATTATAAATACAAAAGCATTTAAAAGCTTTTTTAAATCGATGGTTAATTATCCTGAAAAAATCAATAATGATTCATTTTTTGATGATATAGGTAGAATGATTGTTGGCGCACCTATTGATACCATATATTGTGAAAACGGTCAAGCTATTAAAAAGTATTATTTAACTGAAATGATAAATGGCCAGTTCGATGCCGATTCTCTTGATTACCTTCGTCGTGATAGTTATATAACAGGTCTTTCTTTAACATACCATATTGACCGATTTTTATATAAAATAAAGATTGTAGAATGTAATGAAACAATAAACGGAGAAAAGGTTATCGGTAAGCATTTAACGGTGTCTCAAACAGGTATTTCTACTATTGAGGAAATGATTTTTGATAAACAGATGCTTACTCGTTATATATATCAGCATCAAAAGGTACTTGCTGCCGGTGCATTGATTTATGATGTTGTAAATGGTTTAAAATCAAACGGAAAGCTACAGCATCCTTGTGATTTTTTGTATTATCGAGATGATGATATATATAAAATTTATGATGAAAGCTATGATGCTGACTTTAGAGTGCCGATATACAGTATGCCGATTAACAGTGATTCTACTAAAACTATTTCTGATGTAGTTAAGCAAATTAAAGACCGTAATTTACCTAAAAAGGCACTTGTTATAAATATGTCAAATATTGCTACTGTTAATGATAATAAAAATCCAACTCTATATGATGTTTATGAAGCCTTGCAAAAAGTTGTATCGGTAGATAACTTTCGTAAAGCCGTAAGAGATAAAGCATGGCAAATTTGTGATATGTTTGGTTTTGATAAGTCGCAGATTGACCTTTTTGATATTTTTTATTCTGTTCCGAAACCTTCAACTGCAAAAAATTATACAGATGTCTATGTTGCTACCCGTGAGGGTGGTTTTGTAGAGCTTTCAGAGGTTGCCGACCTTAATAATTGGGCTGACGAATTTTCAA
>JAZSAC010000066.1:0-2668 GCA_045601645.1 Acutalibacteraceae bacterium
TATTGCAAAACTTATAAATTCAGTCTATAATGAAAACTGTATTACAATTATAGATGAGAAATATGAGAATGAAAAAATTAAAGCATCTTGAAGACAGAAAAGATGCATGTAAAGATATACTGCTTTCGGCATATAGTGATGACTTAAATTTCTCCACAGCCGACCGCAAAAAAGATATAATCAATATAAATGATTGGTTTGGCAGAGCTTGCCCTTTGTGGTTAGAAATAGGTTGCGGTAAAGGTCAATTTGCATGTGAATTAGCAATACAAAATCCAAATATAAATATATTGGCTGTTGAAAAAAACAGCAGTGTTATTGTACAAGCTTGTGAAAAAGCAAAACAATTAAATATAAAAAATTTGCGTTTTTTAAAATGCGGTGCCGAATATTTAGGTAAATATATTAATTGTAATTCTGTTGAACGAATATTTCTTAATTTTTCGTGTCCCTACCCCAAAAAGCGTCATCAGAGCCATCGTTTAACAAGTCCAGCCTTCTTAAAGCTTTACATGAATATTATGTCGAAAAATGCTGAAATACATCAAAAAACCGACAACCGACAATTATTTGAATATTCAATTGAGCAGTTGTCAAATGCAGGATTTACAATTAAAAATGTTTCACTCGACCTGCACAACAGTGATTTCTCAGGCAATATTATAACCGAATATGAACAACGCTTTATGTCACAAGGTTTACCGATATATCGGCTTGAAGCATATATCAAAAATACTGGAGAATTAACCGATGTCATACTATAACGATAACAATAAATATGGTGATTTTTTTGATAAATATAACCCTAATCGTTATGAGCGTCAAAAAACACCCATTAACCATAAGCATCCAAAAAATCGAAAAAAAAGGCACCTTAAAGGTTGGGTAAAAGCATTATTTACAATAATAGTCTTTATTATAATCACAGCAATAATCACAATGTCGGTAACACATTGTGATGGTGACAACAGCTTATCATCAAGCACAGCTGTAATAACATCATCTGTCGTTTCTGTAGCCGATGAAAACCAAAACAATTCTATACCCACTTCTACGAATTATACAAAAACGCTATCAAGCGAAATAGAAAGTAACTCTGCTATACTTGTTGATACCAGCGATAACACAATATTAGCTCAAAAATATTCTGATAGAAAAATTTATCCCGCTTCTATGACAAAGGTGATGACCTTACTTTGTGTTGCAGAAAACATTAAAGATTTAACTGAAACCTTTAAGATGACATCAAAAATAATTGATCCGCTATATAAACAGGAAGCTACCCTTGCCGGATTTTGTCCTAACGAATCTGTTATAATAGAAGATATGATATACGGAATGGTGCTAGAATCAGGTGCCGAAGCATCAGTTGGATTAGCTATTCACATTTCGGGCAGTGAAGAAAATTTTGTCAAACTTATGAATGAAAAAGCAAACTCCTTAGGTCTTAAATCAACTCATTTTACGAACGTCAGCGGTCTTCATAATAATAATCATTATACAACCTGTAAAGAAATGGCAATAATTATGAATGCTGCTATTAACAACAGCTTCTGCCGAAAGGTGTTGTCTACCGAATATTATACTGTAAAAGCCAACGATTTCCATGAAGAAATCAAATTTCACAGCGGAATGTTCTCAAGAATGTATGGTAACGAACCCGGTGTTGCACAAATCATCGGTGGAAAAACAGGTTATACCATGAACTCGGGAAACTGCCTTGTTAGCTTTGCGACAACTGATGACAACCGAGATGTTATCTGCGTTACCGCCGAAGGTGGCGGAAAATACATTCCTATTTATGACTGTATTAAACTCTATAAAGAATATTCTCATTCTAATAAGGAACAAATTAAATGATAAAATCTGTATTTTTCGACCTTGATGACACCATTTTTGATTTTAAAAAAGCCGAAGCAATTGCAGTAAGCACTGCGTTATCTTCCTTTGGAATAACGCCCAAAACTGACATAATAAAACGATACAGCGATATAAATCTATCACAATGGAAGCTACTTGAACAACGTAAAATATCCAGAGAGCGACTGTTAGTAAGACGTTTTGAATTATTGTTCGATGAATTTGATATAAACATCAATCCGTCAGAAATGCAATCATTATACGAAAAACTATTGGGAATAGGTCACTACTTTATGCCCTATGCTGAAGATGTCATAAAAGAACTTTATAATAATTATAATCTATACGTTGTTTCTAACGGTACAGCATCGGTACAGAACGGTAGAATTGAAAGCTCCGGTATAAAAAAATATTTTAAAAATATTTTTATATCTCAAAATATTGGAGTCAACAAGCCACAGAAAGCATTTTTCGATTATTGCTTTTCTGTAATACCAGACTTTGAAAGAAGCACTGCTATAATAGTTGGTGACAGCATTTCATCTGATATACAAGGCGGAATAAATGCAGGAATTAAAACTTGCCTATATAATCCAAAAAACAATACAATTAAACAGCAAAATATAGCAGATTATGTTATAAGCTCACTTAACGAACTGCCAAAACTATTAAAAACAATATAATTAAATATATTAAAAATCTCTCTTGACAAATTAATGTTAATAAAGTAAAATATACTGGTGCTAAACAAACATCGCTTTCTTATCAAAGCACTCTATTTTCGAGGTGTCGCCCAGTTGGTAGGGCG
>JAZSAC010000067.1:0-9084 GCA_045601645.1 Acutalibacteraceae bacterium
CGAAATATCGCAGACAAGTAATATATGGAAAGATAAAAACAGACATAGGAATAATGTTACGAAAATTATGTATGTACAAAGGGATAGAAATACTTGAAGCACAAGCGTGCAATGACCACATACATATGTTGGTATCAATACCGCCAAAGTATAGTGTAGCACAAATAATGGGGTACTTAAAAGGGAAAAGTAGCCTGATGATATTTGAGAAATATGCAAATATGAAGTACAAGTATGGAAACAGACATTTCTGGTGTAGAGGGTATTATGTTGATACAGTAGGACGTAATAAAAAAGCGATAGCAGAATATATACGAAACCAATTACAAGAGGATGTATCAAACGACCAAATGTCATTGGTAGAGTATGTGGACCCGTTTACGGGTAAGCAGGTAAAAGAAGGCAAATAAAAAGCCCCTTTAGGGGCATGCCGGTGAAAGAGTTGCGGTTGGCAGACCTTTCGATGAGCCTATAGGCTCAGCCGGCGTTATGCCCTAAGGGGGCAGTGCATACTACCGGCACGGCCGGTAGTTATGATTATGTGAAAATTCATTTTTGTGTTGAAAACAATATAAATAAATGTTATTATAATTATGAAAATATTGATAAGAAAGTAGGTACGTGTGCGCTATGTGGTTACGCAGGCTTAGAAGTAAAATAATATATGACTATGCGGTAATTCCTTTTTGGCTGACGCTTTTCGGTCAGATATTTGCTTACTATGTAACACGTGTTATTAACAGTCTTTTAAGAGGCCCTGTTGAAAATTATTTTGATATTTCAACAAAATTAGATAATGCAATACCGCTGATTCCTTGGTGGGTATCGGTATATTTTTTGTGTTACATTTTTTGGGTTGTCGGTTACATAGCTGTTGCGCGTCAAAATAAAGAAATTTGTTTTAAAATGCTTATGGCTGATTTTATAAGTAAAATTTTATGCAGTATTATATTTATAGTTTTTCCTACAACACTTGCACGTCCGCAACTTACCGATAATTCATTTTTTTCATCGGTTGTCCAATTGCTTTACAGCATTGATAGACCCGATAATTTATTTCCGTCGATGCATTGCTCTGTCAGTTGGCTTACAGCTAGATATATATTGAAATGCAAAAGTATCGGACGACTAAACAAATTTTTATCAGTTGTTGCAGCAATTTTAGTGTTTTTCTCGGTGCTTTTCACAAAGCAACATGTGATTATAGATATTTTTGCTGGTATTGCCATTGTTGAAATAAGTATAGTATTAAGTGAAAAAACCGGTTTGTATAAGTTGTATGATAAACTTGATTGTGGAAAACTCATATACGAGAGGAAGAAAACTGTTGGCAGACATTGATATTGAAAAAGGAATGCACGACGGACATCGCGACCGTTTGAGAGATAGATTTGTTAAAAACGGTGCTGATAGTATTGAGACACACGAAATGTTGGAAATGCTTTTATTTTATTCAATTCCAAGACGTGATACTAATCCTATTGCACATAATTTAATTAATCGTTTCGGTTCATTTGCCGGAGTTCTTGAAGCCCGAGAAGAACAGCTTATGATGGTTAACGGTATGACCAAAAATGCAGCAATTTTAATTAAAATGATTTTGCCTCTATACAACAAATATCAGAAAGAAAAAGCAGAATCAATAAAGCTTAAAACTGCATCTGACAGTGGAAAGTTTCTGATGCAATATTATAATGATATGGCTGAAGAGCGAGTTACAGTTATGTGCATGGACTCGGGTTGTAGAGTTTTGGGCTTTGAAACAGTTTGCGATGGTGATTCGTCAAACGTAGTCCTTAATATGAGAAAATTAGTAGAAAAAATATTAAAATACCCAAAAACAACAATGGTGATAATTGCGCATAATCACCCTGAAGGTATTGCCTTGCCATCCAGAGAAGATATTGAGTCGACAAAGGAATTAAAAATGTTGCTTTCAAGTATGGGTTTAAATCTTGTAGACCATTTAATAGTTGCAGGAAATGACTATGTTTCTATGGCATCCTCTGCAAATTTCAAAAAACTTTTTCAGGAGTGATAATTTAAATATTCTTGTTGTAGGTTTGGGACTTATAGGTGGGTTTATTGCTAAAACTATTAAGAAAACAAGGAAGATTGATTAAAGAAAATGATATTAGAGAGACCGAGCAGGGTAAAAGGAGAACTTAGACAATGAAAAATTATGCTATGCTTATGGATTTTTACGAGGCTACCATGGCAAATGGTGCTATATTAAAAGGAAAAGAAAACACCGTAGCGTATTTTGATATGTTTTTTCGTCGAATTCCGGATGATGGTGGTTTTGCAATAATGGCAGGACTTCAACAACTTATAGAGAATTTGCAAAATCTTAAGTTTTCATCTGAGGATATTCAATATATGAAGTCTCAAAATATGTTTGATAAAGCTTTTATTGAATATCTTAAGAATTTCAAGTTTAGCTGTGATGTTTGGGCAATACCTGAAGGAACTCCGATTTTTCCGCGTGAGCCGATTGTGACTGTACGTGGTCCTATAATGCAGTTGTTTCTTATAGAAACGCTGATTTTAATAAGTATAAATCATCAGTCACTTGTAGCAACTAAGGCAAATCGAATAGTTCGTGCTGCACAGGGTAGGGCAGTATTAGAGTTCGGTGCTCGTCGCGCACATGGTGTCTCTGCAGCATTATTCGGCACAAGGGCTGCATATATAGGTGGTTGTACAAGCACATCATGTGTTAAGGCGGGAAAAGATTTTGATATTCCAGTTTCGGGAACAATGGCACATAGTTGGGTTCAAATGTTTGACAATGAATATGATGCATTTAAGGCGTATGCTGAGGTTTATCCCGAAAACAGCGTGTTTTTGGTTGACACATATAATACATTGAAGTCGGGAATACCTAATGTTATAAAGGTTGCCGATGAGGTGTTAAAGCCTAAGGGATGTCGCCCTGTCGGAATTAGAATTGACAGTGGAGATATAACGTATCTTTCAAAAAAAGCAAGAAAAATGCTTGATGATGCTGGGTATCCTGATTGTGCTATTTGTGTTTCTAACTCATTAGATGAATATCTTATAAGAGATATGATTATGCAAGGCGCAAAGGTAGATATGTTTGGTGTTGGTGAACGTCTTATTACTGCATCGAGTGAGGCTGTTTTCGGTGGCGTTTATAAGATGGTAGGCATAGAAAACGAAAAAGGTGAAGTTATACCTAAAATTAAATTCAGTGAAAACACTTCAAAAATCACATTACCCGGCTATAAGCAAGTGTGGCGTTTGTTTGACCGCGAAAGCGGTAAAGCGATAGCTGATGTTATAACCTTGCGCGATGAAACTATTGACGACACAAAGGATTATGAGATTTTTGACCTTGAACATACATGGAAGAGAAAAGTGGTTACAGATTTTATTGCCAGACCACTTCAAGTTCAGGTATATAAAAAGGGAGAGCTTTGCTATAAATCACCAAGTGCAACTGATATTAGAAATTATCGTGAGCAACAGGTTGAGTCATTATGGGAAGAGGTTCAACGTTTTGAAAAACCGCACAAATATTATGTAGACCTTTCACAAAACCTGTGGACATTATATCATGACATGTTAAACGGTCGTGATGAAAAAATAAATAAATAAATAAATAAAGCTCTCAGTGTTTGCTGAGGGCTTAAATTAAAATAATGTAAAAGTCACCAATTAAGAAATTTCATTTAAATATAGTTGAAATAAATTTGTGTTTATAGTATAATTTCTAAATAAAATATAGAAGGACGTTAATATTTATGCCTAAAGATAATGAAATTATTTATAATATACCTACTCTTGCTTTGAGAGGAATTGTTGTTTTCCCAAAAATGATTGTACATTTTGATGTAGTAAGAAAAAAATCAATAGAAGCATTGAATATTGCAATGTCGTCTAATCGTAATGTATTTCTTCTTACACAAAAGGATATATCTGTTGAAGAGCCTTTGCGTGACGATTTGTATGATATCGGCTGTGTTGCAAAGGTAAAGCAAATATTAAAGCTCAGCGGTGATGCTGTTCGTGTATTGGTTGAAGGCTGCTATCGTGCAAAATGTGTTGGTATAACCGCAAATCAGCCGTCACTTTATTCCGATATATTACGGATTGATGATGTTAATGTTAAACAACGTGCTGTTTATAAAGAAGCATTGCTACGCAATGCTAAAGCAGCATTTGATGAATATGCTCGTGTTGCAAACAGAATGTCTCCTGATATTATTATGTCGGTTGTTGCAGCTGATGATATGAGCTATTTGGCAGACTTTATCACACATAATTTGCCTGTTGATACTGATGATAAGCAATATATTTTAGAACAAACAAACCCTCAAAAACGCTTAAAGCTTGTTATTTCTTTGTTAAAAAAAGAAAAACAGATTTTGGGTATTGATGCTGAAATCAATGATAAGGTTCGAGGAAATATTGATGAAAATCAGAGAGAGTATTATCTAAGGGAACAAATTAAGGTTATCAATGATGAATTATACGGGAACAGTAATCCGGAATCTGAGCAGGAAAGGTATTATGAAAAAATTTCTAAATTAAATGCTAATGAGGATATAAAGAAACGATTAACCGAAGAGGTTGACCGTCTTGTAAAAATGCCCAGCGGTTCACACGAGGCAACCGTTGTGTTAAATTATCTTGATACTTGCCTGTCTTTACCTTGGGGTGTATATACCGAGCGAAAAATCAATCTTGAAAGGTCGCGAAAAATCCTTGACCGTGACCATTATGGACTTAATAAGGTAAAGGAACGGGTAATTGAACTTTTAGCTGTACATAGCCTTGTCGATAGCGTAAAGGGGCAGATTTTATGCCTTGTCGGCCCTCCGGGAGTTGGCAAAACCTCAATTGTTCGTTCTATTGCTGAATGTATGGGAAGAAAATATGCTCGGGTGGCGCTGGGCGGTGTGTCTGATGAAGCTGAAATCAGAGGTCATCGTAAAACCTATATAGGTGCTATGCCGGGACGTATTATTAATGCCGTTAAAACTGCGGGAAGTGCAAATCCTGTAATTTTGCTTGATGAAATTGACAAGCTGGGTTCATCATACAAAGGTGACCCATCATCAGCTATGTTGGAAATTTTAGATAGTGAGCAGAATTTCAGTTTTCATGACCATTATATAGATTTGCCATTTGATTTAAGCCGTGTTTTGTTTATAACTACGGCAAATGATGCAAGTGAAATACCTGCGCCGTTGCTTGATAGAATGGAAATTATTGAATTAGGAAGTTATACCAGGCAGGAAAAATTTTATATTGCAAAGGAATATCTTGTACAAAAACAGATTAAGGCAAACGGTCTTAATGCTAATAAGGTGAAATTTGCTGATGATGCAATTTTTAAGCTTATTGATTTTTATACGCGTGAGGCAGGTGTTCGCCGTCTTGACCGTATAATTGCTACAATTTGCAGAAAGTCGGCGGCTAAAATAGTTCGTGGGGAAAGCAGTAGTATTAAGATTACCGCATCTGTAATCCGTGAAATGTTAGGCGCCGAAAAATATAAGCTTGAATTTCTTTCTTCTAAGGATGAGGTTGGTCTGGTTAACGGACTTGCTTGGACAAGTGTCGGCGGTGAAATGTTGCAGATAGAGGCTGTAAGTGTTTTCGGAACAGGGCAGTTATCAATTACCGGTTCCTTGGGTGACGTTATGCAGGAGTCAGCTAAAGCAGCTGTTACCTGTGTTAGAAGCAGGGCAGAGCTGTTAGGAATAAATAAAGATTTCTATAAAACCACAGATATTCATATTCACACGCCTGAGGCTGCTGTGCCTAAGGACGGTCCCTCAGCAGGTGTTACAATGTTTATTGCCTTAGTATCTGCTCTTACAGGTATACCTGTAAAACGAGATGTTGCTATGACAGGTGAAATCACGTTGCGCGGAAGGGTTATGCCTATAGGTGGTCTTAAAGAAAAGCTTATGGCTGCATTAAGAGCAGGGGTTAAAACGGTGTTTATTCCTTCTCAAAACCTCTCTGACCTTGATGATGTAGATAAAACGGTTAAAGAAAATATTATTATTAAACCGGTTGAAACAGTAGATGAAATTTTGGCTGAGGCTTTGGTAGATATTCCTCAAGAACTACAAGTAAAAAAGAAGGTTTACTCTATTGAAACCGAAAAAGATTCGGTTGTAAGGGTTAATCAGTAAGTTTATAAATGGAGATTTTGTATGAATTATAATAATGCAGTGTTTGAAACGTCGGTAGCAGATTATAAAAAATTATTTCAATGTGATTTGCCTGAGGTTTGTTTTTCGGGACATTCAAATGTCGGAAAATCTTCGTTAATAAATAAAATATTCAATAGAAAATCAATAGCAAGAACAAGTAACAAGCCCGGTAAAACGGCAACTGTAAATTTTTTTCGCTGTGAAAATGTACGCTTTGCCGACCTTCCCGGATATGGCTTTGCTAAGGTTTCCCTTGCTGAAAAACAACGTTGGGGCGAACTTATGGAGGGGTATTTTTCTACATTTAGGGAAATAAGACTTGTGTTTCAACTGATTGATGCACGTCATAATCCGACTGCGGACGATATTGATATGTTGCATTTTTTGTGTGATAATGAAATACCTTTTGTTGTCGTTCTTACAAAAATAGATAAGATGAATAAAACCGAAAGAGAAAAGAGTCTTGAAAGTATAAAAAACAAAATAAGTTTTATTTGGAATGATGTGAGGGTTGTTCTATTTTCAGCGGTGACCGGAGAGGGTGTTGAAGAGATTAGAACAATCTTAGATGACATTAACACGGAAAATTAAAGGGGATAATTTAATTGATTACTGAGAGTGTAGGTGTAAATAGTAACGGTGTTTTAACCATAGGGAAAGCCGATTGTGTGGAGCTTGCAAATAAATACGGTACACCGTTATATGTTTTTGATGAAACACTTATTCGAAAGACTATAAACGAGTTTAAATGTGCTTTAGATAAATACTGTGATTTTAACGGTAAGGTTTTATATGCAAGTAAAGCTTTTTCCTGTAAAGAAATATATAGAATAGCAAGTCAAGAGCAAATAGGTATCGATGTTGTATCCGGCGGTGAATTATATACTGCCCTTTCGGTTGGATTTGCTGCACAAGATATTTTCTTTCATGGTAATAATAAAACTTTGTCTGAACTTGAATTTGCTGTGGAATCATCGGTAGGCAGAATTGTTGTTGATAATATAACCGAACTTGAAAATTTGCAAAAGATAGCTGAAAAAAAAGATAAAATTGTGAAAATAATGTTGAGAATCAAGCCGGGAATTGATGCACATACTCATGAATATATAAAAACCGGTCAAATTGATTCAAAATTTGGTTTTGCCCTAGAAAATAAAGAGGCTATGCAGGCGGCATTAAAAACAACAGAATTCAAGAATATACAATTAGTTGGTTTTCACAGTCATATCGGTTCTCAGTTATTTGAAACCGAAGCATATAAAGATTCTGCGGATGTTATGCTCCAATTTATGTACGATTTTTACAAAAAAACTGATATTGTGCTAACAGAACTTAATTTAGGCGGCGGCTTTGGAATAAATTATATTGAAAGTGACGGTCAAATACCTTTTGAGCGTTTTATTGAACAAATGTCAAAAACTCTTAAAAGCAAAGCCAAGCAGTTAGGGTTCCCTGTACCTAAGATTTATATAGAACCCGGTAGGTCTATTGTCGGCTCGGCAGGATTGACGCTGTATACAGTCGGCAATGTTAAGACAATAGAAAATGTTAGGACTTATGTGTCGATTGACGGCGGTATTACAGATAATCCGAGATATGCATTGTATAAAGCAAACTATACTATTGAAATTGCCAATCGAGCAAAAGAAAAAAAGGATTTTATAGCAACAGTTGCCGGTAGGTGTTGTGAAAGCGGTGACTTGATACAGGAAAATGTTGCAATGCAGCAGGTTGAAGCAGGCGATATTCTTGCGGTGCTTGCTACAGGTGCATATAATTATTCAATGTCAAGCAATTACAATCGTTTACCGCGTCCGGCTGCTGTTATGGTTAAAGATGGTATTAGTCGGGTTATTATTAAAAGAGAAACCTATGAAGATATTGTAAGAAATGATATATAAAAAGAAAGAACACACAGAGTTTAATTCTGTGTGTTCTTTCTTATGTAATTGAAAAGATATTGCTGAGCTATTCCTGCATAAGATAATGCTTCTTTTGGAAATGTGCCATTAAAATACTCAGTAATAGCACGCTTAATCCATACATCTTTGGGCAGGGCATTGATTCTTCCAAACCCGAACAATAGTGTACAATCCGCAACCTTATTTCCTACTCCGATGATTTTCATCAATTCATCGCGAGCCTCGTCAATATCAGCATTTTTGATTTTTTCAATATCTATTTCACCGGTAGTATATTTTTTTGCTGCATCGATTATATATCTTGCTCTAAATCCGCAACGAATAGAAGATAAATCTTCAGGTTTTAAAATTGCAATTTTTTCAGCCTTAGGGAACGTATAGCCGCCGTCGATTTTTTCACCGAAAAGTTCACAAAATCTTTCGATGATTCCTTTTATTCTGGGAATATTATTGTTCTGAGAAATAATAAAAGAGCAAAGCGTTTCCCATTCTTCTTGGCGCAAAATACGAATACCTTTATTTTCTTCAGCGGATTTTTTTAAAATATCGTTTGAAGAAATTGTGCTAATTATAATAGAATAATCACGTTCAATGTCTAAATAGGTTTTCCATTTTTCATTATACTCATCAAGAGTTGTATTATATAAAATTATGTTTTTGTCTGTCAAACCGATTTTAATATATCTTCCAAGTGCAATACCATGCCATGAGGTTTCATCAAACTTTACCCATCGAAATGCCTGTCCGCAGTCAAAGGTCTGTTCAAGGTCAAAATTATCAACGCCAAAAATAATAACATTATTGCCAACCTGTTGTGCGTATGGCTTATAATTATGCATAATATCACCTCGTCTGTAATTGATTATAATTGTTCATTGAGAAATTTTCAACTTGTATAAATAAACAGTTATTGTTATTATTTACAAATTGTATGGTTACATAATAACAAAAAATAATTTTTTTTGACA
>JAZSAC010000068.1:0-10824 GCA_045601645.1 Acutalibacteraceae bacterium
ATAGTATTGATAAAAAAGTCTTTCTTTACATATAGGCAGATATGTGATACAATAATGAAAGCATATAACAAAGTCCTAAAAGGAGTGATTATAATGGAAGAGAATTTCCTCACATACAAAGGTAAGCCTATAGTAAGGAAGGGTAATACTATTTACTATGGAAGTACCGAAGAAAAATATATTATTATGCTCGAAATCAATACAGAGAAGGAAATAGGGGGAACTGCTGTAGCAGATAAGGTTACCGTTAGTCTATTGCTTTCTGATGAAGACCTTAAAATGAAGGATAGAATTGTTAAGAAAAGCGAAAAAAACGGTCTTTATGCCGCTATGGATATTGGTTCGATTTGGCTTGAAAGAGCATTAAAAAGCGAATAATAAAAAGGTGCGTTCGGCACCTTTTTTTATGTTTATTTTTATCAATAGTATTAAAAAGCTATTGCTCAAATTTGGCTCGAAGCTTTTCCAAAGCTTTTTTCTCGATTCGGCTAACATATGAGCGGCTGATTTTTAGTTTTTTTGCCACCTCTCTTTGAGGCAGTTCTTTTTTTCCGTTAAGCCCATAACGAAGATTTATTATAGTTAATTCGCGAGGGGTTAAAGCAGTGTTGATATATACCTTAAGCTTTTCCAATTTTTGCTTTAATTCAAGGTCTTCAACAATATCAGAATTGTCTGTAATAACATCAATAAGCGTTAGTGTGTTGCCGTCCTTATCAGTGTCAATCGGGTCGCTTATGTATACGTCCTGCGCAGTTTTTTTTGTTCCTCTAAAATACATTAGAATTTCATTGTCAATACATCGCGCTGCATAGGTTGCCAGTCGTATTCCCTTATCACGTTTAAAAGATGATATGGCTTTAATCAAGCCAATTGTGCCAATAGATATCAGGTCATCTTGGTCTGCTGAGTTACCGTAGTATTTCTTTGCAACGTGCGCTACTAATCTAAGATTGTGTTCTATTAGTTTCTTTTTAGCAGATTCGTCCCCGCTTTCAGCAAGGGACAAAAGGTTGGATTCTTCTTTTGAACTTAGCGCTCGTGGAAATGAGCCTTGAGTGGTAGCGTGGAGAAAAAAATACATTAAATTTGGGAAAATATTTGCTAATAATGACAAAAACATATATTATACCTCGCTTTGTGTGGTTAACTGATAATATGTTTTGAATTATAAAGATTTGCCAGTCCAAATGCTAAATAATTGTTTTTATTCTTTAAAAGGTATTGTTTTAATATTAAATATGTGCGTTATTTGTTTACAGGACTTGACAAAACAGTTAAATTATGATATACTCCCAAAAGTAGATTATGTGAAGTAAGGAGAGTGGGGTGACCCGCTCTTTAGTTTTTGTTTGGAAGGATAGTGATTGTTCTGGCACAGACACCTACAGCTGCAAGGGTGGCAGAGCTTATAAAAGATGCCGTTGCTGAGCAGGGCTTAATATTGTGGGATGTACGATTTGTTAAAGAAGGTGCATCGTGGTATCTACGTGTTTTTATTGATAAGGACGGCGGTGTTGATATTAATGACTGTACTGATGTTTCACGAATTATCGACCCTATTATTGATGAAGCCGACCCTATAAATGTTTCGTATTACTTAGAGGTTTGTTCTCCCGGAGTGGAGAGGGATTTGACAGAGCCTTGGCATTTTGAACGATATATAGGCCAAGCGGTTAAGGTGAAGCTTATAAGGCAAAAAGACGGTAAGCGTGAATTTTTCGGCACCTTGAAGCATTATGATGGTGGTGTTACAGTGTCTTGTGATGGAAATGATATATATTTTTCAAAGCAAGAGCTTGTTTCGGTTAAACTTAATGATTTGAATTTTTAATTTTTTATTTTGGAGGAAAAAGGAAAATGGCAAGAGCAAAAAAAAGTGAAGCGGTTGTAGATAATACTAATGAAATTTTTGATGCGTTACAGATGATGGCAGAAGAAAGTGGCATTCCTGCTACTTATTTGGCCGATAAAATCTCTAGCGCAATTATTGTTGCCGCAAAAAAAGATTACGGCGGAAGAGACGTTGTATTTTGTAATATGGATATAGAAAAAAGGATTTTTAAAGTATATGTTCGCAAAACCGTAGTTTCTGAAATTGAAGATGAATATACTCAAATTTTACTTGAGGATGCTTTAAAATACAGCAAGGAAGCAATGGTCGGTGAATTTGTTGATATCCCGCTTGAAACAAGAAAATTCGGAAGAATTGTTGCACAAAACGCCAAGCATGTTATTCGTCAAGGCGTAAAAGAGGCGGAAAGAGGTCAGACATTTGAAGAACTGCAAAGCCGTAACAAAGAATTGGTTACAGCAATTGTTCAACGTGTTGACCCAAAAACAGGTAATGCTACCATTACAATCGGCAGAGGTGAAGCTGTTCTGCCTAAGACCGAGCAGGTACCGGATGAGGTTTTGGTTGAGGGTAGTCATATTAAGGTATATATAGTAGACGTTAAGAATGAGGACAGAGGTCCTAAGGCTATGATTTCAAGAACACATCCAGGATTGGTTAAGCGTTTATTTGAAACAGAGGTTCCCGAAATATATGATGGTACTATTGAGATTAAGTCAATTTCTCGTCAAGCAGGTGCACGTACCAAAATGGCTGTTTGGTCTGCTAATCCTGAGGTTGATGCCATCGGTGCATGTATCGGTCCAAAGGGTGTTCGTGTCAACCAAATAGTTGAGGAATTGGGCGGAGAAAAAATAGATATTGTAAAGTATTCGGAAAACCCTGTTGAATTTATTACAGAGGCTCTTTCACCGGCAAAGGTCGTTTCGGTTGAAATTGAGAGTGAAGAGGCTCACTCATGCAAGGTAAAGGTCCCTGATGGACAGTTGTCGTTAGCAATCGGAAATAAGGGTCAAAATGTTCGTCTTGCTGCTAAGCTTACAGGTTGGAAAATAGATATTCATCCTGAAAGTGGTTTTTACGGCGAGGGTGATGACAGTATCCAGTAAAAAGCCAATTAGGCAGACGGGAGAAATTATGACACAGAAAAAACAGCCATTAAGGCAATGTATAGGTTGTGGCGAAATGAAAGCCAAAAAGGAGCTTGTACGAATAGTTAAGACACCCGAGGGAAATATTATGCTTGACCATTCAGGCAAGGCTAACGGAAGAGGAGCATATATTTGTCGAAGTGTTGTTTGTTATAAACAAGCTGTTAAAGCCAAAAAATTTGAGAAGGCTTTTTCTGCAAGTATTCCTGACAATGTTTCGGCATATATTGCCAAGGAGTTGGATGAAAATGAGTAACAACCCTTTTTTATCTTTACTTGGTCTTGTTCGTAAGGCGGGTAAGCTTTTAATTGGGTTTGCTGCTTCAAAACAAGCTTGTACTGCTAAAAAAGCTAAGCTTGTGATTGCGGCGTGTAATATTTCAGAAAAATCTTTTAAGGAAATAAATTATTTTGGTGGCAAGGATATTCCGATTTTCAGGGTGAAATTTTCAATTGATGAAATTTCGGCAGCTATTGGAATTAAAGCAGGTATTGTGGCTGTTTGTGATGAAGGTTTCGCTATTGCGATAACTAAAGCGATTGAAAAATATTCGGCGCTAAAATGAGTCTAAGGGAGGAATTTTCATATGATGATTAAATATAAGATTCATGAGGTTTCAAAAGATTTTAATGTTTCAAGCAAAGACATTATTACTCTTTTACAAGATAAGCTTGGGGTTGAGAAAAAGAGTCAAACCTCACTTGAGGATACCGAGTTGGATTTGATTTTTGATATTATTACTAAAAAGCACGAGGTAAAAAATCTTGATGCTTACTTTGCGGCAGGTGCTCGTGCTCGAGAGGAAAGGGCTAAAGAAAGAAAAGCTGAGAAAGACCGTAAGTTGGCTGAGCAAATGGCTGTTTTAGAACAGTTAAAGGCGGCTCAGGCAGCGGTAGAAGCTGAAAAGCTTGGTAAAAATGAGCAAAAAGCCAAATCTGAAAAACCCATAAAAGAATCGAAAACAGAAAAGAAATCGTCTTCAAAAGTTGAAGAAACAAAGTTAAATAAAAATACAGAATCTAAAGAGAATAAGTCGTCTTCAGGTGAGGCAAAATCCAATAAAAAGGAACAACAAAAAGATAAGGTAGAGGTTTCAGAACCTATAAATATACCTCCGCGTCCTAAAAAGGAAAAGAAGGGTGAAGCGCCCAGTCGCGGACCGGTTGAAATTCGTAAAGTTGATACTCGTGCAACTAATATCAACATTGATAAGTATAACGAGCGTTATGAAAATATTGCACCGGCAAACTCTATGCACGACAATATGCAGCGCAAACAAAAGATTAAACAAAAATCGCAGGAATACAGGCGACCTCAGGGTGCTAAGCGCGAAACTGAGGCTGATAAATTACGCAGACTTCAGCTCGAAAAAATCAAAAAGACACCTATAACCGTTACAATAGGTGAAGAAATTATGGTTTCCGAGCTTGCTGCTGCCATGAAAAAAACGGCGGCTGAGGTTATTAAACAACTATTAAAGCTTGGTATGCTTGTGACTGCAAATCAAACGATAGATTATGATACTGCTGAAATAGTAGCAACCGAAATGGGCTGTAAGGTTCAAAAGGCTGTAGTAGTTACTATTGAAGAGCGTATAATGGATATTTCGGAGGATACCGAAGAAAATCTAAAGCCACGTAACCCTATTGTTGTTGTTATGGGTCACGTTGACCATGGAAAAACTTCGTTATTGGATGCTATTAGAAATGCAAAGGTTACCGAGGGTGAAGCGGGAGGCATTACCCAACACATCGGCGCCTATCGCGTAAATCATGAAGGCAATCTGATTACATTCCTTGATACTCCAGGACATGCAGCGTTTACCTCTATGCGTCAGCGTGGTGCAATGGCAACCGATATTGCTATTCTGGTTGTCGCTGCAGATGATGGTATTATGCCTCAAACGATAGAAGCTATAAATCATGCCAAGGCGGCAAACGTGCAGATAATCGTTGCTATTAATAAGATGGATAAGCCCGAGGCTAATCCTGACCGTATTAAGCAACAGTTGACAGAGCATGGTCTTGTTACTGAAGAGTGGGGCGGCGATGTCATATGTGTGCCTGTTTCAGCCAAAACACACGAAGGTATAGATAAATTATTAGAAAATCTTTTGCTTATTGCAGAAATGCAGGAGCTTAAGGCTAATCCCAATCGTAAAGCAAAGGGTGTAGTTATAGAGGCTCGTCTCGATAAGGGCAGAGGTCCGGTTGCAACGTTGCTTGTTCAAAACGGCACTTTGCATTTAGGTGACATTATTGTTGCAGGTTCTGCCGTAGGTAGAGTAAGAGTTATGCTGGATGAAAACGGTAAAGCTGTCAAGGAAGCAGGTCCGTCTTGCCCTGTTGAAATTACGGGACTTGATGAGGTCCCTTCAGCAGGTGATGATTTTGATGCTGTTTCAGATGAGCGTCTTGCACGTCAGCTTGTTGAACAACGCAAAACAAAGGCTAAAGAAGAAACATTTAATGCTACAAAGAAAGTCACGTTGGATAATCTGTTTGCACACATCGAAGAGGGTGAATTAAAGAACTTTAACGTTATTGTTAAGGCGGATGTTCAAGGTTCGGTTGAAGCATTAAAGGAAAATTTGGAAAAGCTTTCAAATAATGAGGTTAAGGTAAATGTTATTCATGGTGGCGTTGGTGCTATAAACGAATCTGATGAGATGTTGGCTGCAACCTCAGGTGCAATTATTGTCGGCTTTAACGTACGACCCGATTCGATTGCTAAAACTGCTGCCGAGCGTGACGGTGTAGATATTAGACTTTACAGAGTTATTTATGACTGCTTAGATGAAATCACCGCAGCCATGAAGGGTATGTTAGCACCTAAATTTAGAGAAGCTGCACTGGGACAATTAGAGGTTCGCCAAACCTATAAGGTTTCGGGAATAGGTGTTGTTGCAGGATGTTATGTTAAAGAAGGAAAAGTTACACGAGATGCAAAAATTCGTGTAGTACGTGACGGTATTGTTATTGCAGAAGATTCCATGTCATCGCTCAGACGCTTCAAAGATGATGTTAAAGAGGTTGTTGAGGGATATGAGTGTGGTGTAGGTTTAGAAAAATTCAGCGATATTAAAGAAGGAGATATTTTCGAGGCTTTCTTTATGGAAGAATATCGCGATTAAAGATTAGGAACGCCGGATACAGATTGTATCCGGCGAAATCAGCAGAATGGAGAAAAATATGTCAAGCTTTAAAATTGGACGTATAACCACTGATATACAGCGTGAGCTTGCTGACCTTTTTAGAGAGTTAAAGGACCCAAGAATCAGCAAATTGCTCAGCATTATAAAAATCGATGTGTCAAATGACCTGTCATATGCGACGGTATATGTAAGTGCAATAGAGGGTTATGAAAAAACTTTAGAGAGTGTTAAAGGATTAAAGAGCGCTGCAGGATATTTGAGACGGGAATTAGGCGTTAGGCTCAAGCTTCGTAAAACGCCAGAGCTTCGTTTTGTGGCTGACAATTCTATTGAGCATAGTGCTAAAATTGCTAAAATTATTGACTCTTTTGAGGTTAAAAATGATGAGTAAGATGATTGATGTAAAATCAACTGCAGAATTTCTGCTGGATAATGATAATTATTTGATTCTAATGCATGCAAATCCCGATGGTGATACAATCGGCGGTGGATTTGCTTTACATTTTGCATTACGTCGATTAGGGAAAAAGAGCAGAGTGTTGTGTGCAGATGAATTTTCAAAAAAATTTGATTATATTATTAAAAATTATTCTGATGATGAGCAGTTTGATATTGCCACAGTAGTTGCAGTTGACGTTGCCGATGAAAAGCTTTTAGGTGAATTGCAGGGTGTATATGGTGGCAAGATTAAGCTTTGTATTGACCATCATCGCACTAACAAGATGTATGCTGAAATGACCTATGTTAATAGTAACAGTGCTGCTGTATGTGAGTGTATTTATGAGATTTTACAGCAAATGGGTGTTTTAATTGATTCATTGATTGCTAATTGTTTATACACAGGTCTTGCAACTGATACGGGTTGCTTTAAATTTTCAAATACCACCCCTAAAACACATATTTACGCGGCTGAATTGATGACATTGGGTGCAGAATACGGTGAGATAAACCGTATTCATTTTGAGGTTAAATCTCAAGGCAGACTGAAAATCGAAAAAGAAGTATTGAAAAATATAGAGTTTTATTTTGAAGGAAAATGTGCGGTTATAACCGTTACTCAAAGCATGATAAACCAAACCGGCTGTGATATGGGTGATATTGATGGTATTACGGCCATGTCTAGACAGATAGAGGGTGTTTTTGTAGGTGTTACAATAAGGGAAAAGCCGAATGGAAATTTTAAGGTTTCGATTAGAACCTTTGACCCTTATAATGCTGCTGAAATATGCTCTGTATTTGGAGGAGGCGGTCATACCAATGCCGCCGGGTGTGAGTTTTCGTGCACATTGGAAGAGACAAAACAAAGTGTGCTGAGTGAGGTTAACCGTGTTATAGAACAGCAGGTAAGCAAATGAATGGTTTGATTTTACTTGATAAACCGCAAGGTTTTACTTCGTTTAGGGCGGTAGCTGCAATACGTAGTATATATAACAAAAAGCGTGTCGGTCATACGGGAACGCTGGACCCCATGGCAACCGGTGTTCTTCCTATTCTTGTAGGCAGAGCCACAAGACTTTGTTCATTTGTTTTAGAGTCTGATAAGCGTTATATAGCGGGTGTAAGGCTTGGGGTTGTAACCGATTCACTTGACATAACAGGAAACGTTATTTCTCAATGCGAACCGAATGTAAGTGATACGCAGCTTTTAGATGCGATTAAGCATTTGACTGGCTCTTATGAGCAAATTCCGCCGATGTTTTCGGCAATAAAAAAAGACGGTGTTCGGCTTTATGATTTGGCACGACAGGGTATTGATGTTGAACGTAAGGCGAGAATGGTTAGTATCTATAGTATTAAGCTTATAGACCGTAACGGCGCTGATTTTATAATAGAGGTTCATTGTTCTAAAGGAACATACATTCGTTCACTTGCCGATGATTTAGGCAAATATTTAGGTTGTGGCGCGACATTGTATTCTTTAAGAAGAATTGCTGCGGCAAACTTTTCTATCGAGCAATGCAAAACTTTAGAGGAAATAAGGCAGAATAACGAATGTTGTATTTTACCTGCCGAAGCGGCGGTTTCACATTTGCGTACTGTTCAAGTTTCCGAGTTACAGGCAAGAAGGTTTATGAACGGTGCATCTTTAAGCATCGACCGATTGAAATTTTTCGATGATGCGGTTGATGGTGAAATTTTTAGAGTAAAGCATAATGAGGATTTCCTAGGATTATCGGAATTTCAAGCTGAAATTGGTGAAGTATGTATAAAATGTGTGGTAGCAGAATAAGTTTAAGAAGGAGAATAAAAGGTAATGGCAGAAGGTTATGTTGTAGCACTCGGAACCTTTGACGGAATACATTCCGGACATAAGGCAGTATTAAATGTTGCACTAAATTTAAAGCAATTTTTACCGATTGTTGTTACCTTTAGAGAGCCACCGAAAACCAGTCAAGGTGTTGCAACGCCCTTGTTGATGTCGTTTTGTGAAAAGCAACAGCGGCTAAAGCAAATGGGATTTTCTGTTGTTGAGGTTTTGGATTATGAATCGGTACATGAGCTTTCTCCGCAAGAGTTTTTAGATTGGCTTTTTAAAAAGTATAATATTAAGGTGGTTGTTTGCGGATTTAACTATCGGTTTGGCAATAAAGCATCAGGCGATGTTGCATTATTGGCAGAATATTGTAATACTCACGGTGCCGAATGTATAGTTGTCCCTAAAACCGATATTTCTGGACAAACAGTTTCGTCAACACTTATACGGCAGTTAATAAAAGAAGGTAATATTTCTTTTGCAAACGTACTTTTAGGTGAACCTTTCAGCTTTATTGCTGAGGTTATTTATGGTGATAAAAGGGGGAGGACAATGGGCTTCCCTACGATAAATCAAAAAATAGAAGATGACATTGTAACACCGAAATTCGGTGTTTACGCATCAGCTGTTAAGGTGGGCGATAAGATTTATCCTGCTGTTTCAAATGTAGGTTTAAGGCCGACATATATATTAAAAAAACCTATCAGCGAAACCTATATTATTGGCTTTAACGGCAATGTTTACGGTGAAAAGCTAGAGGTTTTCTTATATGACTTTTTGCGTGAAGAAAGAAGATTTGAAAACAAAGAAGAGTTGAAATCGGCGATAGAGGCCGACAGTGAAAAGGCAGTTCAACTTTTTAGAATTTATAACAGTAATTAACATAGGAGGGAAAAATGAATATTTGGCATGATATTAACCCAAAACGCATCACAAGTGATGACTTTATGGCGGTTATCGAAATTGAAAAGGGAAGTAAATGTAAGTACGAGCTTGACAAGGAAACAGGTGTTTTGATGTTGGATAGAATTTTGTATACATCAACACATTATCCGGCAAACTATGGTTTTATTCCGCGCACCTATGGTGATGATTTTGACCCGTTGGACGTACTGGTTTTATGTTCACAGAAGCTTCATCCGTTAACAACTGTACGTTGTTATCCGATAGGTGTAATTACCATGATCGATAACAACCGTTCTGACGAAAAAATTATTGCCATTCCGTTTAGCGACCCGACCTATAACACATATAAAGATATTTCACAAATACCAACACATATTTTTGAAGAAATGTCGCACTTCTTCAAGGTGTATAAAGCGCTAGAAGGCAAAGAAACTGCAGTTAACGAGGTTTGTGGTGCTGAAAATGCTAAGAAAATAATTTTTAATGCGATTAATAATTATATAGATGTTTTTTGCAAATAAGTTATAAATAGTTTTAAAAAACGAGCAGTAGGAGCAGTGTCCTTATGAACACTGCTCCTACTGCTCGTTTTTTTTGTTTATTCTAAAGCTATTTTGTATTCAGTTCTCGTTCTTCAACACCTATACCTGCCAAGACAAATAATATAACCATACCTGTTTGAGACCAAATGAAAGTGGTATCAATAATACCATACAGTAATATTGTGAAGAATAGGACGATAATAAACGAACTGATTATAACATTTCTTTTTTGCTTAATTAAAGCATGACGTGTATTGAATACAGATTTTAAATATGTGAAAATTATACTGATAATAAGCCCTGTACCTATAATACCGTGACATAAAACACAGTCCAAATAAACGCTGTGAGCAAGTGCCGCTTTGTATATATTCGGATGCAAATGACTCATTTCATTGTATAAAAATTTGTAAGTGAAAAAACCTCTGCCGAAAAGAGGAGCTTCTTTTATTTGCTCTATCGCAAATTTCCAAATGCTTATGCGATTATTAAGGGTTTCGGGAATTTCAAATAGTCGTGGGAAAATTTGTGGTATAAAAAATGACGATATAATAATTAAAGTTGTTACAGACAAGAAGGTTAAAAGAAGCTTATATTTGTGATTCATAAAAAGCAATAAAATACCACCGACAAAAATAATAACCCATAGCATCATACTGCCACACAGATATATTCCCACAGCATTAAAAGCAGCAATTAAATAGTATAGATAAACATTTTTTGATTTACGAATAATTTTATAAACACAAATTAATATTACCAGCATTAAAGAGGTGCCGAAAAAGTTTGCATTTGTATATAAACCCTTACATCTATAAGAATCAATATTCAGATTTAAAAGCCTTTCAATAATACTTATTACAGTAGAAAAGCAACCACCTATACATATAAAATCTAACAGTTTTTCGAAAAAATCTCCTGTAATTGTCGCGCGTGTGATGATAGCTATAATTATCATTGC
>JAZSAC010000069.1:0-3931 GCA_045601645.1 Acutalibacteraceae bacterium
TATTCATTTTTCATTATTCAGTCTCAATTATTATCTATGTAAAAAAACTTTTAATTTTAATAATTTCGACTATAATTATAATATACAATAAAATATAAGAACGGAGATAATGCATGAATAAATATATACCTAACAAAAACAGATATGATAAAATGAAGTTTAACAAATGTGGTACAAGCGGACTTAAGCTGCCCGCTGTTTCATTAGGAATGTGGCATAATTTCGGTGAAAATGACAATTATGAAAACATGAAAAATATGTGCAAAACAGCATTTGATAACGGAATCACACATTTTGATTTAGCAAACAATTATGGTTTTCCTTTCATCGGTTCTGCCGAAGAAAATATGGGAAAAATTTTACAAGAATGCTTTAAAAACCACCGCAATGAACTAATTATAAGTACTAAGGCAGGCTACACAATGTGGGAAGGTCCTTATGGGGACTTTGGTAGCAGAAAACACCTACTTTCAAGTCTTGATGACAGTTTAAAGCGTCTAAAGCTTGATTATGTTGATATATTTTATCATCACCGACCCGACCCCGATACACCGTTAGAGGAAACTATGGGTGCTCTTGACCAGGCTGTAAAAAGCGGCAAAGCGCTTTATGCAGGACTTTCAAATTATAACGGTACAACTATGAAAAAAGCAGCCGAAATACTATCAAATCTTAACTGCCCATTTATTATAAACCAAAACCGTTACTCTATTTTTGACCGAACCATTGAAACAAACGGCCTACTAAATGCTGCACAAGACATCGGTAAAGGTGTTATTATTTTCAGCCCCTTAGCACAAGGTTTGCTGACCGACAAATACCTGAAAGGAATTCCCAAAAACAGTCGAATTAAAACCAGCGGAATATTTTTAAAAGAATCAATCATTACTCCTGACTTATTAACTAAGATAAACCGACTGAACGAACTCGCTTTAAGTAGAAACGAAACCTTAGCACAAATGTCTTTGGCTTGGGTTTTGCGAAACGAAGCAATAACCAGTGTGCTAATCGGTGCCTCTTCTTCCGAACAGATTATAGAAAATGCAAATGTCATAAACAGCCAACCCTTCACAACAGAAGAATTGCTATTGATTGACGAAATTTATAATTTGTAATTATTATTTCCTCATTGCAGCAAACAATGAGGTTTTTTTAATTATAAGTATAAAATATGTCGAAAAATGCCTTGACACAAAACTCAAAATATGTTAAATTACTTAGTAAGATATGTGAAAGGTTGGTAAAAAATCATGACTGTTATTTGTAATTTACAATTAAGCTTTTACCATTCGTTTCCTTTTTCTGATTTTTATTATTTGTAATTTATGTCTGACGATATTATCGTCAGCATTTTTTTATATTCTTTGGTATAATTTTGCAATTTTGCTGATTATAAAATATTTTTTGGGGGGAAATATAAATGAAACTCATCTATGGTGTTAAAGACAAACCGAAATTCAGTCAGACTATAGTCTTTGCAATCCAACAACTTCTTGCTATACTCGCAGCAACAATCGCAGTCCCAACCATTATTCAAAACGGCATGTCACAGTCCGCAGCACTTTTCGGTGCAGGTGTAGGAACCTTTGTGTATCTTTTATTCACAAAATTCCGTAGCCCTGTATTTCTTGGCTCTTCGTTTGCTTTTATAGGTTCTATGCTTGCCGCATTTGCCGGTGCAGGCTCTGTTGTAACCCTTGGTTATTTAGGTTTAATTCTCGGTGCAATTTTTGCAGGTCTTGTTTATGTTGTAATTGCACTTGTAGTTAAGTTTGTCGGCGTAAAATGGATAAACAAACTCATGCCCGCAGTAGTTATCGGTCCTACAGTTGCAATTATAGGCCTTTCACTTGCCGGCGCTGCAATAAGCGACCTTACCAAAGGTAAAGTCGCTACCGCAAATCCATATATTTGCATTATTTGCGGTCTTGTAACACTTTTCACAGTTGTTGCATGCTCTGTTTACGGTAAAAAAATGGCAAAACTTATTCCATTTATTATCGGTATTCTTGCCGGATATGTGGTGGCTGCCATCTTCACTGTTATTGGTATTACAACCAACAATGCAGCACTTCAGGTTATTGATTTCAGCACATTCAAAAACATGGAAATCTTTGCAATTCCCGACTTTACTTTCATTGAAGCCTTTAAGGGTATTAAAGAAATAAACGGCAGTTATATTGCAACTATTGCTGTTGCTTATATACCGGTTGCATTTGTTGTTTTTGCAGAACATATTGCCGACCATAAAAATCTTTCTTCAATTATAGATAGCGACCTTTTAGAAGAACCCGGCCTTCACAGAACGCTTCTCGGTGATGGCGTCGGCTCTATGGCAGGTGCTTTATTCGGTGGTTGTCCTAACACAACCTACGGCGAGTCTGTCGGATGTGTTGCGATTACAGGTAATGCATCTGTTGTTACAATTTTAACAACGGCTGCTATGGCAATTATAATTTCATTCTTTGGTCCCTTCGTTACATTTCTTTCTTCAATTCCCAACTGTGTAATGGGTGGCGTTTGTATCACTCTTTACGGATTTATTGCTGTATCAGGTCTTAAAATGCTTCAAAAGGTTGACCTTGGCCAAAACAAAAACCTATTTGTTGTAGCCGTTATCCTCATTTGTGGTATAGGTGGTCTTACCATTTCTTTCGGTAAAGTTACCATTACCTCTATTGCTTGTGCACTTATTCTCGGTATTATCACCAATGTACTGGTAAGCCGTGCTAAAAACAAAGACTAATTAATTTACAATTAAAAGGATTGTCTAATATGGCAAATGTTACAATTTTTGACCACCCACTTATTCAACACAAAATATCTATTCTTCGTTCTCAGGAAACAGATCGTAAAAATTTCCGCGAACTTGTTGATGAAATCACTATGTTTATGTGCTACGAGGCGCTGCGCGACCTGCCTTTGAAAGAGGTTGAGGTCACAACACCTCTCACTAAAACCACATGTAAGATGTTGGACGGCGAGGATATTGCCGTTGTTCCGATTCTTCGTGCAGGCTTGGGAATGGTAGGCGGTATACTTAATATGGTCCCTAATGCCGCTGTTGGTCATATTGGTCTTTATCGCGATGAAAAGACCCTTGAGCCCCATGAATACTATTGCAAATTACCTAAAAAAATCGATAAAAGACAGGTTATTTTGCTTGACCCAATGCTTGCCACAGGCGGTTCTGCAGTCGCTGCCATAAACTTTATTAAACAACATGGTGGAAAGAAAATCAAATTCATGTGCATGATTGCTTCCCCTGCCGGAATGGAAACACTTACAACAGCTCACCCCGATGTAGATGTTTATTGTGCACATATGGACGAATGTCTAAATGAGCACGGATATATTGTTCCCGGTTTAGGAGATGCCGGCGACCGTCTGTTCGGCACACTATAAAAAACTAAAGCCTTAAGTTTCTCTGATAGGTAATATCAAATAAACCTAAGGCTTATTTTTTATATTTCAATAAACCAATTCAACCCTCTTTAAATTAAAGAGGGTTGAATTTTCATTACATTAAAATGAAAATAATCAAAACTATACTGCATTATTAAATATTTTTATACAACTCTGAAAAATAACAAATGATAAACATCTTATAAAAGAAACCCCGAACGTTTCACCAGTAGGTTGTAGGTTCGGGGTTTAAGCTGATGGTGCAGGGGACGGGACTTGAACCCGCATGTCGTTAAACACTGGTGTCTGAGGCCAGCTTGTCTGCCATTCCAACACCCCTGCAAATCCTTTTAATATAATTAAATATCTTATCATCTTCTAAATTGTTACAGCAAAAATAGGATACAACTTTTAGGCACTTATGTCAAGTGTTTTTTGTTCAAACCTACCCTTTACGAAACTTTTTAAAATATTGCAAATCAAATACAAATATGATACTATTATTCCATAAGGGGGAATTCTTGAT
>JAZSAC010000070.1:0-11665 GCA_045601645.1 Acutalibacteraceae bacterium
GAGATTTGATGTACATATCATTGATAAGAAAACAGGCAAAGTGGTTAATTATTGGTATGGATTGAAAGCAAACTCCACATTTAAAGTCTTTTCATCTGTGCCAAGTATTAATAGAGGGGAATATCAAGTTAAAGTAACAAGTTATCTTTCAAATTATAAAACTTATAAGAATTCGTCTTTATCTGGTGTAGCTACATACCTAAAATACAGATTAAAGTACTAACAATTAAAAAATATATTCCTTGCATTTTTAAACTATAAAATCCTCGGTTTTTACTCTATTCTTTTTCGGACACGAGAGCCAAAAAACTCCTTGAGAAATCTCAAGGAGTTTTTTCAGTTATATTAGCCTATCGGCGAGTGATATTGAGCTTCGCTCAGTTATATTTGCTTCGCAAGTGATATTCGCTTCGCGAGTTTTAAGGGGAATATAATATTACTTTTGCGAAAGCAAAAATATCACTATGCCGCAAGGCATAATATCACTCTGTGCGGTAGCACAGAATATCACTAATATCTTGCCCCTCTGCCGCTTTTATGCTATAATACACTTAAGGCGGTGATTTTATATGAAAAAATCAAAACTTCCATTTAGAACAAGACGAATAATTTTAAATATAATAACAGTAATATTTGCGGTGGCAATGATTTTATTTTATAAGTTCTTTACTATAACTGGATTAGGAGTATCGATACTTATAATTTTTTTGATTTTGTTTTGCTTTTTGCTGTATTTTTGGTGGCGTTGTCCACATTGTGATACATTTTTTTGGAAACTTCCTTGGTTTTCTAAATATTGTCCGCATTGTGGTAATGAATTGGAATAATCTTCGGTTTTTAAACACATTTCATTCGTGCCATTAAGTTGAAACTACTCAGAAAATCCGTTCTCTTTTGAGGACGGATTTTCGTTTGTTATTCATTAAACGAGAACGGATTTTGGAATGAATAATGAATAATAATTGTTCTATCGACGCTTTTATGCTATAACAACCATAAAGGTGATAACGTGGAAATAAAAGCAAAATGCAAATTGGATTTTGAAGCGGTTAAAGCATTAACCTATATAATGATGTTTAGAAAAGGCAACCCTAAAAAGTAAATGAAAGTAGTCTGCGTAATTAAATTTGTTTCGGGAATAATAGACTTATATTTTTTGTTTTGAGGGTAAATATGAAGTCTATTTGGATAAACGGTGTAGAGGGTAAAAAATTTAATGAACAAGAGGGAGATATTAAAACCGATGTGCTTGTTGTCGGTGGTGGCATGGCAGGAATCTTGTGTGCGTATCTACTTAAAAAATCCGGCGTGGATTGTGTTTTGGTTGAAGCAGACCGAATTTGTGCTAATGTGACTGGTAACACAACGGCAAAAATTACAGTACAACACGGACTTATATATCATAAAATTATAAACACATACGGAGTCGAGTGGGCAGCTAAATATCTTAAAGCACATCAAATGGCAGTAGACAGTTTTGCTAAACTGTGCGCTAATATTGAGTGCGATTATAAAGTTACTGATGCGTATGTGTATTCTACAGATAATACAGAAAAAATTGAACAAGAAGCGGCAGCGTACGAAAAAGTAGGTGGTAGTGCCGATTTTTGCGAAAGCCTTGACCTGCCTATAAAAATCTCGGGGGCAGTACGGGTTGCAAATCAGGCGCAGTTCAATCCCTTAAAATTTTGCTATCGCTTAGCAGAGGAAATAAAAATATACGAAAATACAAAGGTGTTGGAGTTTTATAATGGTGGCGCTATAACTAACCGTGGAAGAATTTCAGCCAAACAAACCGTAATAGCTACTCATTTTCCGATAATAAATAAACATGGTGGATATTTTTTAAAGATGTATCAGCATCGTTCTTATGTTTTGGCGCTCAAAAATGTTCCTGTTGCTGGTGGAATGTATGTTGATGAAAATTTGAACGGATTATCTTTCAGGGAATACAACGGCAGTTTGATTTTGGGTGGAGGTAGCCACAGGACAGGAAAAAAGGGTGGAAATTGGCAGGAATTAAAAGATTTTGCCGATAAAAATTATCCCGGTTACCGCGAGATTACACGTTGGGTGACGCAGGATTGTATGACTCTTGATTCTATACCGTATATAGGAGAATATTCAAAAAACGCAAAAAATCTTTATGTAGCGACGGGGTTTAATAAGTGGGGAATGACTTCGTCGATGGTCTCGGCTATAATTCTTACGGATATGATATGCGGTAGAAAAAACGATTTTGCTGAAGTGTTTTCACCATCAAGAAGTATAATGCACCCACAACTGCTATTAAATATCACGGAGAGTATTATTGGACTTTTAACACCAACAACTCCTCGCTGCCCGCATATGGGGTGCGCACTTAAATATAATCGTTGCGAACATTCGTGGGATTGCCCATGTCACGGCTCAAGATTTTTAGAGAACGGAAAACTTATTGAAAACCCTGCGACAGACGATAAAAAGATAAAATAAAAGGAAGTCGGAAACGAAGTTTCCGTATGATAGAGGAAATAAGATTGCCAAAATGTTGGATTTTGCGGGAATTGACCGAGATGTTGCAGAATTTTGGTATACCCCCCTATTGACTATATACCCACCAGGGTATATAGTATATTTAGAGGTGGGTTATGGATAATAAATGTTGTAACAAAAAAACGAAAAGAAGTTCTGACGAGAAGAAACTAATAACAGGCAGGTTAAACAGAATAAGTGGGCAAATAAACGGAATAAAGAAAATGATAGATGACGATGCGTATTGTAACGATGTGCTAATTCAATTGTCTGCCGTTGAAAATTCAGTTAAAAGCTTATCAACACTTATTTTGGAAAAGCATTTATTCACCTGCGTAACCAGGGACTTGGAAAACGGTGATTTAGATATGATTGATGAATTGATTAGTTTGTTCAAACGATTTAATAAATGAGGAAGGGAGGTATAGATGTGGATAAAATTGTAATATGCAAAAAGTGTGGCGCTATGGTTAAAGTGCTAATCGATTGTACGTGTGAAAATTGCGGTATTAAATGTTGCGGTGATATTATGCAGGAAATATCGGAGGAAGAAGCAAAAAAATATTTAGAGAAAAAATAATTTCCTGTTTCCTTCGGTTCACTTTTAGTTGTCGGTCTAAAATCAAAATCCTATCACGAAAGTGGTGGGATTTTTGTTTATTATTTACTATTCATTATATAATATTTTTTTAGTCCCCCCTTGTTTAACACCGTTTTCGGTGATATAATGAAATAAGAGGTGGTTTGGTTGAATATTGTTGTTTCAATCGATTCTTTTAAAGGGAGTTTAACCTCTTTGCAAGCCGGAAATGCAGTTAAAGAGGCAATTCTTCGAGTAGATGATACAGCGGATGTTGTTATTAGACCCTTGGCTGATGGCGGTGAGGGTACGGTAGATGCATTGTCTGCATTACCCAATACGCAAATTGTTAAAATTACTGTTTCGGGTCCGCTTATGAAACCGGTTACGGCAAAGTATTGTATTTTAAATGATAAAAATACTGCGGTTATTGAGATGGCTGAAGCGGCAGGAATAAATTTGCTTTTAAGAGAACAGTTAAACCCCATGAAAACCACAACTTTTGGTGTGGGAGAAATTATTACTGATGCAATAAACAGAGGCTGTCGCAGTTTTTTAATTGGTATAGGCGGCAGTGCTACTAACGATGGTGGAATTGGAATGCTTCAAGCATTAGGATATAAATTCTTAGACAAAGACGGCAAACAGATAAAATATGGAGCAGAGGGAATAAAAGATTTGGAATCAATATCTGCGGAAGGAGTTGTTGCCGAGTTAAAGGATTGTAAGTTTCGCATAGCATGTGATGTTAAAAATTCACTTTGCGGTGAACAAGGATGTAGCAGGGTATTTGCACAGCAAAAAGGCGCAAGCAATGATATGATTTCTCAAATGGATATATGGCTTAAAAGATATGCTGATATTTCAAAATCATATAATTCCAATGCTAATGCAGACATTGAAGGGGCAGGAGCAGCAGGTGGGCTCGGTTTTGCGTTTGCTACATTTACTAATGCAGATTTAGAACCCGGAGTTCAAATTGTTTTAGAGGAAACCAATTTTGAGGAATATATAAAAAATGCGGATATTGTAGTAACCGGTGAAGGCAGATTGGATTCTCAAACAGTTATGGGAAAAGCGCCTATTGGGGTTGCAAAGATTGCGAAAAAGTACGGAAAAACAGTAATTGCATTTTCGGGTTGTGCGACTGAGGATGCCGAAATTTGTAATTTACACGGTATAGATGCGTTTTTTCCCATTCTCAGAAAAGTAACAACGTTGGAAGAAGCGTTAGACGCTAAAAACGCATATCAAAATTTGAAAGATACCGCATATCAGGTTTTTAAACTTATATATGCTGGCAGACGGGAAAAATTATGAAGAAAAAAATTGAAAAAACAGTATTTGCTGCATTGTGTATATCTTTAGGGATGCTTCTTCCATTGTTGACTACACAAATTAAGGAAATAGGAGATACTTTATTGCCAATGCATATACCGGTAATGGTGTGTGGCGTGATATGTGGTTGGAATTATGGTTTGATTGTAGGTGGATGTTTGCCGTTTTTCAGGTCAGCAGTGTTTGGAATGCCGGCAATGTATCCAAATGCGGTTTGGATGGCATTTGAACTTGCTACATATGGGTTTATAATTGGTTTGATATATAATAAAAGTCATAAAAAGAATTTAGCAGCATTATATTTTTCGTTAATAACAGCTATGGTTTTGGGAAGAGTTGTATGGGGAATTGCAAAAGCAATTATTCTTGGTTTATCTTCTAAACCGTTTACAGCGGTGATGTTTATTTCGGGAGGCTTTGTTGATGCAATTCCCGGAATAATTCTTCAACTTATTTTGGTGCCGATTATTGTAAAGATTATAGAGAGGAATATACAAAAATGAAGACAACTATTGGTTTTCCGTATGGAAAAAAACAAATAAATTATGAATTTAATAACAATGAGCTTGTTGGCGTATTAACTTCGAAAATCGAGGAATATACGCCTCGGTTTAGTGAAAAAGAATTGGTAAAACAAGCGCTGGAAAATCCTGTTTGTTCGCCAAAGCTGTGTGAATTGTCGCAGGGTAAAAATAATATTACAATTATTGCAAGTGACCACACACGACCTGTTCCCAGCAAAATAATTATACCAGCAATGCTTGATGAAATCAGAAAAGGCAACCCAAAAGCAAACATAACAATTCTTATTGCTACAGGTTGTCACAGGGAAACGACGAAGGAAGAATTGATTTCTAAATTCGGAGAAGAAATTGTTGAAAACGAGAAAATATACATACATGATTGTGACGAAAGAGACAAGTTAATAAATATAGGAACGCTTCCTTCAGGTGGTGTTTGTGAAATAAATTCTATTGCAGCAAAAGCGGATTTATTGGTTGCAGAAGGGTTTATTGAACCACATTTTTTTGCAGGTTTTTCGGGCGGGAGAAAAAGTGTGCTGCCCGGCATTGCGGGACGAAATACAGTTCTGGCTAATCATTGCTCGGAGTTTATTGATAACAAAAAAGCACGAACAGGGATTATTGAGGGAAACCCTATACATGAGGATATGTTGTGGGCTGCTAAAAAGGCAAAGCTTACATTTATTGTCAATGTGGTTTTAAATGCAAAAAAAGAGGTAATATATGCAGTGGCGGGTGAGGTTGAAAAAGCTCACAAAGAAGGAATAACCTTTTTATATTCGTTGTGTGGTGTAAAACCCATTGCAGCAGATGTTGTTATTACAACAAATGGCGGATATCCATTAGATCAAAATGTATATCAAGCGGTTAAGGGTATGACTGCAGCAGAAGCCACAGTTAAAAAAGGAGGGGTAATTATTATGTTGGCTTCTTCCGCCGACGGTATAGGCGGGGAACATTTTTATCATCAACTGTCGGATGAAAAAGATATTAAAAAAACCATGAAGCTGTTTTTAAGCCGTAGCAGAAACGAAACCGTTCCGGACCAATGGCAAGTACAAATTTTATTAAGGATACTTATGCATGCGACAGTTATATATATTTCAGAGTTAGACGACGGAATTGTTGAAAACATGCACATGATTCCGGCTAAAAGTATAGACGAGGCCTTGTCTAAGGCAAGAAAAATATTAAACAATGATGATATAAAAATAGTTGCGATACCCGATGGCATTTCTGTTATGGTAAGAGATTAAAAGCAAGTTTTTCTATTAGTTCCGGATAGCCTCTAAAATAACACAGCTTTGTTCTAGGCGTTCTGCAGTTATGTCGTAAAGAGCAAATACACTGCCATGTAACGACTCGGAGCACGTATAGTCTTCAGTCACATTTCTTGCAAATACGGTGCTTCTGGCACACCAAAAAGTTAATTTCGTTGTTTTTCTTCTTGCGAGTTATTTGTTTTATGATAAAATATGGATATAGTGTGACGGTTGCGGTATTGTCGGTTGGATATACCGATGCATATACTTTTTCGAAAAGCTTTAAATTGCATTATGGTGTTTTGCTTAAAGAATATGTTGCGAAACACACAAAAAGGGTATTTTATTTAACAGAGAAGTTATAAATAATTGCAAACAGCCAAAGACCCCCTATGCCGTTTGGCATGGGGTCTTTGGCTGTTAAATACAGAAGTTGTTTTAATATATATATTTTGAAAGGTTGTTACTCTTCAATTTCCACATAAGCATTTCTTGCAGCGATTTTTTCGGAAATTTTGTTTTTAAGCTTAACTAAGTAACGTGTAGCGTCATCAAGATACAGACAGCATAAAATCACGGCTGATACTGCACTTATAATACCTGTGGTTATTGCGATAATTGCAAGGGCTTTTTTCATAATATTCTCCATTCTGCCGCTTATACAGTACATTTGATTCGTTTCGTATAAGCGGCAGACGAAACTTTGGTACTGCATACACTCGTTATAACGGGGAGTGACACCGTAATTTAAAATTATTGAGACGGCACAAAAAACATGTGTGCTAAAGATATATTTTTCGTTTTGTGAATTTTTGTATTATTTTGTTTGTGCCTGTAGCTAAAATATCGCCGGTTATTCTTAATGTAGATTTGTCATTATTCATTAGCTTTATACCTTTATAGATATAATCTAAGTCATCATATCCTCTGGAAAAAAGCGAGTTTAAAACAAAGCTTGTACGGTCATAACCATCGGTTATCATTTTGCTGACACCGTTATCGGTCAGGCATAAGGATTCGGTGATTTTTTGTGTCGGAAAATAGATTTTTATGATTTTATCATCAAAGCTTGAGCTTTCAAATTTGTAACCCACAGTATCAAAATAAACACATATAATATAATCAAGCTGTTTTTTCAAAAGAGGAAAAACAGGGATATTATCAACAAGAGCACCGTCATAATAAAAAGAGTTTCCAACAGGCACAGATTTGTTGTAAATAGGCATGGCAACCGATGCTTTAAGATATTTCGGAACAAGACTTCCTTCTACTGATTTCATGTTTTTATAAACAAGCGTTCGACGATTGAAATCAAAAAGGGAAACATAAAAGTCGAAATCCAGTTTATCCTCAGGAGTATATAACTGCTTAATGCTTTGTTGAAGCAAAGAACTTCTCAATATTCGTGTAACAAACATACGCGTGTCATTTTTGCATATGTTGTGCCACATTTCTTCGGCAAGGTCCAGACGATTATTGGCATAGGCGTATCCGTTTAAACATCCAACCGATGAACTGCTGATACATGCTATATCGGTTTTATGAATAAAGTTATCCAAAGCACGTAAAGCGCCGATTTGATAAGCACCTTTACCCGAACCGCCGGACAAAACGATACCGATGTTCACAGAATACACCCCCCATTCTTGATTAAGGTTTTTAAAAGTCGAAAACCATACTATTATGTTGTAAAAACAATTATAGCATAATAAAAACAAGAGTGCAAATGTATTATTTACCCAATTCTTTAGTACGGTTATATGCGGCGGTTACAGCCTCAATACAAGCGCTTCTGAATTTAGATTTTTCTAAAGCTCGTACACCCTCGATGGTACTACCGGCAGGACTGCAAACAGCGTCTTTAAGCTCTTCCGGGTGTCGAGAGGTTGAAAGCACCATTTTTCCTGCACCGTAAACAGTTTGCGAGGCATATTTTAAAGCTTTGTCGCGGGGCAAACCGCATTTAACACCGCCATCAGCCAAAGCCTCAATAAACATATATACAAAAGCCGGTCCGCAACCTGAAACGGCACTTGCGGCATCTAAAAAACTTTCACTTATCTCGTCGCATTCTCCGGTGGCAGAAAGTACATCTAAAACACAAGAGAGGTCACTTTTATTAACCAAACTGTTTTTGCAATATAGAAGCATACCGCAACCGACAGCCGCGGGAGTGTTAGGCATAATACGGACAACGGGATAATCTCTTCCTGTCATAGAGCAGACCGAAGCGATAGACACACCTGCTGCCATTGAGACAAAAACAAAGTGACTTTTTCTTTTGTTTAATATGCTTTTTATATCTGATAACACACTGCCTAAAACCTGAGGCTTTACACCGAGGAAAATCACATCACATATATCGGCAATTTGCTCGTTGGTTGAGATAATACCGCCGATTTCGGCACAAAGCAGTTGCAGTTTTTCTTGGTTGTTATCGGAAAGATATATTTCATTGTTCGTTTTTGCGGCAGAAGTAGCTAATGTTCCTCCCATATTTCCGCATCCTATAAAACCAACCTTCATAAAATTCTCCTTTATCGTATTTGTCCGTTTCCTTTGATAATATATTTATAAGAGGTTAATTCACGAAGTCCCATAGGTCCTCTAGCGTGAAGTTTTTGTGTAGAAATACCCATTTCACAGCCCAAACCGAACTCGCCGCCATCGGTAAAACGAGTTGAAGCGTTTACATATACAGCAGCGCTGTCAACGAGCAGGGTAAATTTTTCGGCGTTTGCGACATTTTGGGTTATAATACACTCGCTGTGACCGGTTGAGTGCTTTGCAATGTGAGAGATTGCTTCGTCAACACTATCGACTATTTTAATTGCAAGAATATAGTCTAAAAATTCAGTATCAAAATCAAGACTTTCGGCAGGCGTGCCATCGATGATTTTTTGTGCGGCACCGTCAAGTTTTAGTTCGACAGGAATCAGTCCTTTATTGATTCTTTTTGTGACTAAAACATCTTTAAGCATTGGCAGAAATTTAGGTGCAATACTTTTATGCACAAGGCAGACCTCACACGCGTTACAAACTGACGGACGACTTACCTTGGCGTTTTCCAAAACATTTACAGCCATTGTTATGTCGGCATCGTTATCAATATATGTGTGGCAAATACCGGTGCCGGTTTCTATGCACGGAACCTTTGCGTTTTCTACGCATGAACGAATAAGCCCCGCGCCTCCTCGAGGAATAAGCATATCAACCTTACCGACTGCTGTCATCAAATCGGTTGAACTTTGGCGTGTTGTATCGGTTACCAAGCAAACAGCGTTTTCAGGCAAGCCTGCTTTTTTCAAGCCTTTACGAAGTGCGGCGATTATTGCTATATTTGAATTAATTGCTTCTTTACCGCCTCTTAAAACGCAGACGTTTCCTGCCTTTAGACTTAAAGCTGCAGCATCAGAGGTAACATTCGGACGACTTTCATAAATCATTGCCAAAAGCCCTAGCGGTACAGATTTTTTGGTAATCACCAGTCCGTTAGGACGTGTAACAGTTTCTAATTCTAAGCCGACGGGGTCGGGTAGTTTTGTCACATCAAGAATAGATGACGCCATAGCCGAAATGCGTTCTTTGGTTAACGTAAGTCGGTCAAGCATAACGCTGGAAATTTTGTCTTTTGCAGCCGTAATATCAAGTTTGTTTGCGGCAATTATTTTGTCACAATCCTCCAAAAGACTTTCCGACATAGCAATAAGAGCATTGTTTTTTGTCTCGTTTGAGGCAGTTGCCAGCATAGGCTTTGTTAATAAAGCCAGTTCTATAAGTTCGTTAGTTGACATTTTATTTCTCTTTTCCGTAAAATCTCGTGCCTTGAGGTTTACCTTCAATTATATCATAAAGGTTTTCGGGAACATCACCGTTTGTAATAACCATATCTATTCCCTGCATCATGCAGGTTTGTGCTGCACGAAGCTTGGTTTGCATACCGCCTGTGCCTAAAGCCGAGCCGACACCGCCGCCCAAAGCCATTATCTTATCATCTATTTCATAAACCTTTGAAATAAGCTTGGCATCTTTGTTTTTTCGAGGGTCGTCATCAAACAAACCATCAATATCAGACATAAGTATCAATAAATCAGCCTTTGATTCCACAGCAACAATAGCGGCCAGGGTATCATTATCACCAACAGAAATTTCTTCGGTAGATACAGTATCATTCTCATTAACAATAGGCAAAACGCCCATTTCCAACAAGCGATTGAGAGTGTTACAGAAATTTATGTTTCGTGCGTTGTTATCTAAATCACTGCCGGTTAACAATATTTGGGCAATGCAGTGACCATACTCAGAAAATTCTCTATCATACACATACATCAATTCACATTGTCCGACGGCAGCAGCTGCCTGCTTTGTAGGCATATCGTTAGGTTTTTGCAAAAGACCTAATTTACCGACGCCCATACCGATAGCACCTGATGACACAAGAATCATTTCATGACCGGCGTTTTTGAGGTCGCTCATAATTCTACACAGATTTTCAACGTGTCGTATGTTCAAATTTCCTGTTTTATGTGTTAAGGTAGAGGTACCCACCTTTATTACTATTCGCATCTTCTATTCTCCGTTCTTTAGCACAATAGTAGCTAGTTAAGAAAATTATAGCACATGAGTTTCGGTTGTGCAATCATTTGATAAATATTTATGTAATAAATTTGTTAAATTGGTAGAAAATTAAGAATAAATGGTGTATAATCATTAGTAAAGTATTTATTATATAGGAGAATTGTTATGAAAAAGAAGTTCGTTATTATCGGCGCGTGTGTTTTGATTGCGGTTATAATTTTCGGTATAGTAATTGGTAATTATAATGGTCTTGTTAACAAAGAAAACGATGTTTTTGCAGCACAAGCAAACATACAAACTCTTTTACAAAAGAGGTCTGATAAAATTCCTAATCTTGTAGCAACCGTCAAGGGCTACGCAGATTACGAATCAGAAACCTACAAAGCGGTTACCGAGGCACGTGCTGCTGTATCAAAAGCCGGTACGGTAACTGAGCTTGACCAAGCCGAGCAGGATTTGAACAAGGCCCTTACTGTATGGGTTAATGCTGTTACTGAGGCTTATCCTGACCTTAAAGCTAATCAGACTTTTATGGCTTTAATGGACGAAATAAGTTCTATTGAAAATGAAATTCAATACGGAAGAAAAACCTATAATGAAAAAGCAGTTGATTATAATAAGGCTATTCGTAAAATACCGGGCAATATTTTTGCTTTGATATTTGGATTTGAAAAAGTAGATCTTTTTAGTGCATCTGCAGGTGCCGAAAATGTTCCTCAGGTATCTTTCTAAATATGAAAAAGAAAATTTTTATACCGATTGTTTTGCTTTTTATCATTTGTTTTTGTAGTGCTTGCTTTGAAAAAGCGGGTGAAGATTTAAAGCAAACCGAGGCGTTTTTTGAAAATGATTATGCTAACGTTATAGAC
>JAZSAC010000071.1:0-17276 GCA_045601645.1 Acutalibacteraceae bacterium
CTAAACAATTTTACAATAATCCTTTTTTGTTATACCATACTTTCCTTAAAAATCCATACTATTTTTAAACTTTTTTATGTTCTTTATGATATTAAATACTTAATATGCGTATTTTAAAATTTTTGTAGACTTTGGGACAATAATGTGCTAAACTATTAACAGTTATTAGTATATAGTTTACCTATATATAATCAATTTTTATAACAAAAAGGGGTAATTATCATGGGAGATACCATTCAAATTATGATTGCTATGATTATTTACATGGTGTCAATAATTGTTATTGGTTTTATGTTTGCTAAAAGAGCAAATAAAAATTCAAACGAATTTTTTCTGGGAGGACGCTCACTGGGACCTTGGGTAACAGCTATGAGTGCTGAAGCATCTGACATGTCAGGTTGGTTACTTATGGGATTGCCCGGCGTTGCTTATTGGTGCGGAATTGCTGACGCTACATGGACTGCTATAGGTTTAGCTGTCGGCACATACATAAACTGGCTGGTTGTTTCAAAACGTCTGCGCAGATATAGTGAAAAAGCAGGCGGCGCAATAACCCTACCAGACTTTTTCTCTAATCGTTTTCACGAAAAAAGCAAAATTGTTATGACAATTTCAGCACTGTTTATTTTAATTTTCTTTACAGTTTACGCGGCAAGCTGTTTTGTTACCTGCGGTAAATTATTTGCAACACTTTTTGATTTACCATATATTCCTATGATGATATTGGGTGCGGTTTTTGTTCTTATGTATACCCTTATAGGAGGGTTTCTTGCTGAAAGTGTTTCTGACTTTATGCAGGCAATTGTTATGATTATTGCCCTATCTGTTGTAGTTATTGTCGGCACCGTTACAGCCGGTGGTTTAGACGCTGTTATAGAAAACGCAAATAATATTCCGGGATTTTTTGAATTCTTTGGTATCGCCACACCCGATACAGTTGATGGCGTCCAACAGGTTGTAAACGGAAAACCGTCTTGGGCAGGTGCAGGTGAATATGGTTTTATAACTATATTATCTACAACCGCATGGGGATTAGGCTACTTCGGTATGCCACAAGTTCTCTTGCGTTTTATGGCAATTCGCAACGAAAAAGAACTTCCCCGCTCACGCAGAATTGCAACCGTTTGGGTTGTGATTTCACTGGCTATTGCAGTATTTATCGGTGTCGTAGGCAGAACTCTTTACCCCACCGAACTTTTAACATCATCAGCTTCAGAAAACATATTTATTCTACTTTCTACTAAGCTACTGCCTCCGTTGTTGGCAGGCTTTGTTATGGCAGGTATTTTAGCGGCTACAATAAGCTCATCCGATTCCTATTTGTTGATTGCCGCATCGTCATTTGCCAAAAATATATATCAAGGTATTTTAAATAAAAAAGCCTCTGATAAAAATGTTATGTGGCTTTCAAGACTCACCCTACTTATAATTGCCTTAATTGCAATTCTTATTTCACTTGATGAAAACAGTGTGATTTTTACAATTGTAAGCTTTGCTTGGGCAGGCTTCGGTGCAACCTTTGGTCCGCTTATGCTGTTTAGCCTTTTCTGGAAACGTATTACCCGTTGGGGTGCCGTAGCTGGTATGCTTAGCGGTGGAGGAATGGTCTTTATTTGGAAGCTTCTTATTCGTCCTTTGGGTGGTATTTGGAATATATATGAATTGCTTCCCGCATTTATATTCTCCTGCATCTGTATAGTTGTTGTATCACTGTTAACCAAAGTTCCTTCAAAAGAAATCCAACAAGAGTTTGACGAAGTTAAAAACGCTGTAACAGAACAATAGTTTATCAATATTTCAAAAGCCCAAAATCTCCATTGAGATTTAGGGCTTTTTGTATAGATTTTAAATTTTATATTTTCCACAAAGCTTCTTGTTCGGCTTTGCCGGGACGCATCATAAGGTTCATAATAGCATCGGCAACCGGTTCTGATCCATAAAGAATATTATAGCATTGTTCAGTTATTGGCATATCTATTTTATATTTATTTGCAAGTTTCACCGCAATCTCAACAGCATAATATCCCTCTACCGTTCCCACTGTTTCAAGTGCTTGCTCGACAGAAACTCCTTTGCCAACCAATGTTCCGAAACGGTTATTACGACTATGCTGTGACATACAGGTGACAATTAAATCACCCAAACCTGATAGACCCATAAATGTAGTATTATCAGCACCCATAGCAACTCCTAAGCGGGCAATTTCAGCCAAGCCCCTTGTTATCAATGCTGCTCTCGTATTATCGCCTATATTTAAACCTATCCCAAAACCTGCTGCAACAGCAATAACATTCTTTAAGGCACCGCCAACCTCAACGCCTATAACATCACTGTTAGTATATATACGAAACTTTTCTCCTATCAGCGCGTGCTGTACCGCAGCAGCAGCCACCTCGTTATGCGATGCCACAACAACGCTGGTCGGTACACCTCTTGCAACCTCTTCCGCATGTGAAGGTCCTGATAAAACAACCAAATCCTTATTTGGCAATTCTTCCGATATAACTTCAGACAACCTCTTCATGCTATCCTTTTCGAAGCCTTTTGCAACATTAACCGTAATTTCATAATCAATATTTTTTAATCTTGCAGCAGTTTGACGCACTGCGAAAGAAGGAACAGCCAAAATTACTATAAACGAACCATGTACTTCTTCAATATCGGTTGTAATTTTTATTCCCTCGGGAATTTTTACTCCGGATAAAAGCTTTTTACTTTCCCTTGAAGAATTAAGCTCATCAGCTTCCCAATCAAACGGGGTCCAAAGAACGACATCAAAACCTTTTTTGTATGCATGGATAGCCAATGCAATACCCCAGCCACCGGAACCTAATACACTGATTTTACTCATCAATTTTCGACCCCTTCTTTTTAATAGTAAGCTTTCTTTCTTCTCCCTTTAAAAGCCGTGCAATGTTGCTTCGGTGCGAAACAAAAATATTTATTGATAAAGCACTTATCAATAAGCATTGAATAAGAACAGCATACGGTTCTCCGTCTATTCTTGCCGCAAATAAAATGTTTAAAAGCGGCAATGATACCGCTGCAACCAATGAACCTACCGAAACAATTTTTGTAATTATAAATGCAATTATAAAAAGACTTAAAGCAACCAATGCTGTTTGCCAAGAACAAATAAAACCAACACCTAATGTTGTAGAAACACCTTTGCCACCCTTGAATCCGAAAAACACAGGAAATATATGACCTGCAAGACAAAAGATTGCAACATAATAAACAGCATATTCCGGTCTTAATAGATCAAACCGTAATTGCTCAAAAACATATGGAAGTATTAAATACTTTGCCAAAGCACATACAAATGTTCCTTTTAAGGTATCAATTAAAAACGTTATAATACCCGGAACAACGCCCATAACTCTTAGCATGTTTGTCATTCCCGCATTACCGCTGCCGTATTTTCTTACATCTTTATGAGAAAAGCATTGAGAAATAATAACAGCGCCGTTGATACTGCCGATTAAATAAGCACCTATAAAAGTAACTGCTAATATAAACCAAGCCATAGTTAATACCCCTATCCTTTAATGTAAACAACAATCAAGCCTTACCATCTCCACGTTCTCTTATTACAAAACGCACAGGTGTACCCTCAAGACCGAAGGTTGAACGAATTTGGTTTTCTAAATATCTCTGGTATGAAAAATGAAAAAGTTCCTCTCTGTTACAGAAAAAAACAAACGTAGGCGGTTTAGTTGATGCCTGAGTCATATAATAAATTTTCAACCGCTTTCCCTTATCGGTAGGAGGCTGAACTCTTGCCGTTGCTTCGCTGAGAATATCATTAAGCTTTCCTGTTGAAATACGCATAGTATTTTGCGAATATACAAATTTTATCAGTTCAAATAATCGGTCAACCCTCTGACCTGTTTTTGCCGAAATAAAAATAATCGGTGCGTAAGGTATAAAACTGAAATCCTTCATCAATTGTTTACGCATTGTATCCATTGTATATCCGTCTTTATCAACCTTATCCCACTTGTTAACCGCAATTATTGCAGCTTTGCCTTGTTCTATCGCAAGACCTGCAACCTTAGAATCCTGTTCGGTAAAGCCTTCTGTTGCGTCAACCATAATAATGCAAACATCAGCACGTTCAACCGCCATTTTAGCTCGCATTACGCTGTATTTTTCTATATCATCCTCAACCTTGCTCTTACGTCGCAATCCTGCAGTATCGGTGAAATTGTATTTTTGCCCATCTACCATTACCTGAGTATCGATAGCGTCTCGCGTCGTTCCCGCAATATCGGATACGATTGAGCGTTCTTCACCTGTAATATAGTTTATTAAACTTGATTTTCCTGCATTAGGTTTGCCAATAACCGCAACATTTATAATATCCTCGTCATGCTCATCAAAATCAGTATCGGTAATACATTCAAACACGCGGTCAAGTAAGTCGCCCGTTCCGTGCCCATGCACGCTTGAAACCGCAACAGGCTCACCTAACCCCAAATTATAAAACTCGTAAAACTCCATTGGCTGACCACCCGGCGTATCACATTTATTTACACATAATACAACAGGCTTACCGCTTTTTTGAAGCATTGCGGCAACCTCTTGGTCAGATGCAGTCACTCCGCTTTTAATATCTGTCACAAAAATTATAACATTAGCTGTATCTATTGCAAGTTCTGCCTGAGCACGCATCTTTTTTAGTATTATATCGTCGGTTTTAGGCTCAATACCACCGGTATCAACCAACATAAACTTTTTGTTGCACCATTCTCCCTCACCGAATATGCGGTCACGAGTAACGCCGGGAGTATCATCTACTATAGAAAGCCTTTGCCCTAACAGTTTATTAAAAAGCGTTGATTTTCCCACATTTGGACGACCTACAACCGCCACAACAGGTTTTGCCACAACCGATTACCTCCTATTGTTCACCGGAAAGTGCCGAAATAAGGCACCAACCATCATTATCTACAATTCTTACCTTAACTTTCAACTCGTTTTCAACATCATTTACCGTGACACTATCTAAAAACATATCCTTCTGACTGCGTAACATAGTGGCCGGTACCAAAAGTTCATCACCTATATCTTTATTTTTTAACTGTGCAATAATATCAGTTCCCGTAACAAGACCCGTTACAGTTATTTTACCACCGAAAAAGTTATTTTTAATAGCTTGAACCCTACACTCAAGATTATGCCATTTTTTTGCAGCGTTGTCAACAATATTTAGTATTAACGGCAATGCTGCTTCTCCTGTTATTGCGGTAATTTTTCTGCGTTTTTTGGGTGGTTTAATATCCTCTAATGCTTCCTCTGCCTCCATTTTTAGTGACGACCACATGCCCACACCGTTTTCAAGCTGCAAGAAACTACCGTAATAATCCGGCTCGGGCATTTGTCTTTCAGCTAAAATAAAAAATTCATCAGCCGGAAAAACCCTGCGTTCACCATAAAGTTTAATGGTTTTTTGACCATATTCTTCAATAATATTAATAACGCTTTCTGCCGCTTTTTTGTCAAAGCCTTCTAATTCACACAAACCCTCACGAAAACCCGTAAGTCCTACCGGAACACAGGCTATACTTTGAATTGAAGGGTATTTAATTAAATCAGAAAGACTTCTTTTTAACTCTTCACCGTCATTTATACAGGGACAAATCACCAACTGACAATTGACATTGATATTAGCATCGCACAGACGCCATAAAATTTCCAAAGATTCTCCCGCAAATCGATTTCCCATCATTTTAACACGTAATTCGGGATTAGTAGTATGAACCGAAACATTTACAGGGCTTATATGCAATTTTATAATCCTATCAATTTCATGCTCGGTAATATTTGTAAGAGTAATGTAATTTCCGAAAAGGAATGACATTCTAGAATCATCATCTTTAAAATATAATGACTCTCTCATGCCTTTCGGCAACTGGTCTATAAAGCAAAACATACAGTTATTCTTACAAGAGTGTTGCTTATCCATAAGGTAGGTTTCAAAAGTAAGCCCTAATTCCTCATATTCTTCCTTTTCAACAGTTATATTTAAAAGCTTTTCCTCAGAGGTTTTATATAAAATATCAACCCTTTTATCATTCTGATAAAATCGATAATCCAGAACATCTGAAATTTCATTTCCGTTTAATTCCAACAGAATATCACCGGCGCGAATACCGGCCTTATCTGCTACAGAGCCTTTTTCTATACCATTAATTTTAACTGCCACACTCTCACCTACTTTTTATAATATAAAAAATAAGGGAAGGATTCTTCCTTCCCTTGACATTAAGCTTCAACCTTTAATACTTCGCGGTCATTATAGTATCCGCAAGCAGGGCAAACTCTGTGAGGTCTCTTATACTCGCCGCAGTGGTTGCATTTTACAAGTGTCGGAGCACTCATCTTCCATACGGAAGAACGTCTTTTGTTTTTTCTGGCTTTAGAGGTTTTTCTCTTCGGTACCGCCATTTTCAGCGCCTCCTTAATTGCTAATCGTTAGTCATTTAAAAATTGGGATAACACCGCCAGCCTTGGGTCAACCTGTTTGGTAGCACAATCACATGGACCGTCATTTAGGTTTTTCCCACAGTCTTGACAAATTCCCTTACAATCCTCTTTACAAAGATGCTTGTTTGGCATAGCAAGTACAACTTCAGTATATACCAGCTCTTGCAAATCCAACTTAAAATCTTGCAATAGGATTATTTCATCATTCTCATCGTTTTCGATTTCACCGACAAGAATACGCTCTATCGGAACTCGGTATACCTTTACAGTATCTTTTGTGCATCGGTCACATGGTGCACAATACTCACAATCACATACCACCGATAATGTTACAATGCCGGCACGACTGAATACCTTGCCTTTTACAGCAACAGGCGTTTTCAAGGGTTTGCCCCCGAAAAACTCCACCTCGCTCATATCGAACCTGCAATCGAGTGGAAGGCACTCGCCATCATTAGTAAAAAGTGACCTTAAATCAAGAACCATACCACTCACCTCAAATTGTCACACAGATTATTATATATACGCAATCTAACTTTGTCAAGACAATTTTAATTTTTTATTTAATTTATGGCAGTTTGTATAAAAAAACCGCACCGCAAACAGATGCGGTGCGGAATAAGCCTTACATCTTTTCAGCTATCTTCAAAATAGAATCCGGCAACTCACTTTCGTCAGCAGAAACGGTGAATATAAACTCAGTATCACTGTCCTTAGAAAGAGCAACTATTTTCTCAAAGAAAACAGCCAATGCTTCAAAATCTCTACCACCTATTTTAAGCACTGCATCAACGCAGATATGAGTTACATCATAATTTCCGGCACAAATACCCGAAACAAAGCCATAAAAAGCATCAAAACCCGAAATACCATAATGGTCTACATCAATAAGTCTAACACGGTGTGTTATATTGTAGGTAAGGGTATCTCCTTTCTCAATACAAACAACATTACCTTTTGATGCATCTGCAGCAGAAGTAACTGCATCAATAAGCTTTTTTGTTTTTCCACTACCCTTTTTACCAATAATAAGTTTTAGCATAATAACATCTCCTTTATATTATGTGTTTTAGGATAATTTCCTATCACACTTTAACCACCTAAGTGGTAATTTCCTATTATTTGAGTCTCGCTTCAAGTATAGCCTTCTGTTCTTCATAACCGGGCTTTCCAAGCATTGCAAACATATTCTTTTTATAGCTTTCAACACCCGGCTGATTAAATGGATTTACACCCAGCATATAACCCGAAATTGCACACGCTGTTTCAAAGAAATAAATAAGCTCACCAAGATTTTCTTCATCAGCTTTATCAACCTTAATAACAAGATTGGGAACACCTCCGTCAGTGTGTGCAAGTACAGTGCCCTCAAATGCTTTGTTATTAACATATGACATTGTTTTACCTGCAAGGAAGTTTAAACCGTCACCATTATTTTTGTCGGCTTTAATCACTGTATCCAAACCGCAGTCATCAATTAAAACAACCGTTTCAAACATTATTCTTGGTCCGTCTTGTATATATTGCCCCATTGAATGCAAGTCGGTCGAAAAGATTACCGAGGCAGGAAATAAACCTTTTCCGTCTTTTCCTTCGCTCTCTCCATAAAGCTGTTTAAACCATTCTGCCATCATTGCAAATCTCGGCTCATAAGAGACTAAAAGTTCAATTTCCTTTCCCTTACGGTAAAAACAGTTACGAATTGCAGCATAACGATAACAATCATTATTGTCAAGACTGTCAACCAAATATTTTTCACGTGCTTTTACAGCACCTGCCATCAACGCATCAATATCGGCGCCCGAGACAGCAATCGGAAGCAACCCTACTGCAGTCAATACCGAAAAACGTCCTCCAATATCATCAGGAACGACAAATGTAGTATAGCCCTGCTCGTCAGCCAGCTGTTTCAATGTGCCTTTTTCTTTATCTGTAGTACAATAAATACGTTTTACAGCTTCATCATGACCATAACGATTTTCAAGATATTCCCTAAAAATTCTAAAAGCAATAGCCGGCTCGGTTGTAGTTCCCGATTTAGAAATAACATTAATTGAAACGCGCTTTTTATCACAAATAGCTAATAAATCCTGCACGGCAGAACCACTAATATTATTGCCTGCAAAATAAATATCAGGTGTGTTTTTGCTTAGATTGTTGTAAAGAGGTGACTTTAAAAATTCAATAGCTGCTCTTGCTCCCAAATATGAGCCACCTATACCGATTACAACAAACACATCAGTATCATTTATAATTTTTTCTGCCGAATTTTTGATTTTTTCAAACTCTTGTTTGTCGTAATTAATCGGCAGGTCAACCCAACCGAGAAAATCATTTCCTAAACCGGACTTGTCGTGAAGAATTTTATGTGCGGCATGCAGTTGTGCTTCAATACCGACAACGTCAGCCTCACTTAAAAAAGCTTCAGCATAACCATCTTTGAATTTTATAGACATTGTGTTTCCCTTTCAATTATATAAACCAACATGATAATCAGGCGTTATAATAATCAAATGACTTTCTTTTGTAATATTATTATACAATATCACGCCTTATTTTTCAACTATATTTTATTATTTACAGACAGAAAAACAATTTTTCAGTATATAAATAAAAGCCTCTTTAAAATTTAACTTTTTTACAGATGCGGCAGCCACAAGTTTTATTGTTCCTATTTCGTTTCCGTCAACATAGACCCTCACTATTCCTAACTGTTGACCTTCTATTATCGGTGCTTTTAAGGTTTGTGCAAATTCATTTTCAAGAGTTAAGGTTTTTACTTTGCTTTTTTCTACAATAAAACTTTTAACCTCATTACATATCGGAGTAACAAAACTATTCACACCGCCTATTACCGGAATTTCATGCAATGCTTGAGGGTCGGCAGTAACATTGACACAAGACCAATTAGCAAATCCATAGTCTAATAATTTTCTTGCACCATTAAAACGGTCATTACTGTTAGCTGCACCCATAACAACCGCCACCAATTGCAGTCCGTTACGACTGGCTGTTGCCGAAAGACATGCACCCGCTTTAGAAGTAGTGCCCGTTTTAAGACCGGTACAGCCATCATAAAATTTTACAAGCTTGTTAGTATTGACAAGCTGAGACTCTCCGTTGCGCAACGAATCAATCCAAATTTTTGTATAATTTAAAATTTCATCATGCTTTATAAGTTCTTTTGACATAACCGCAATATCATGTGCTGAGGTTAAATGTTCGTCAGCGTCGAGACCTGTGCAATTAACAAAATTTGTGTCCTGCAATCCCAATTGAGCAGCACGTTCATTCATCATAACTACAAAGCCTTCCTCGCTGCCTGCAATCGCCTCACCTAAAACCACTATTGCATCATTAGCACTTCCCACAACTGCCGCTTTAAGCAAATCATTAACAGTCATCTGTTCGTTAGGTTCAAGCCAAATTTGAGAACCGCCAAGTGAACATGCGTGTTCACTTGCAGTCAAAACCGTATCAAAGGAAAACTGTCCCGATTCAATTGCTTCCATAGTTAAAAGTAATGCCATAACCTTAGTAATAGATGCAGGCGGTAGTTTTTCATGACTGTTATTTTCATATAAAATCTGCCCTGTTGTTGCTTCCATTAAAATACAAGATTTTGCCGGTATATCCAATACTGAACCAATAGTAGCCACCGTTTCGGTAGAGTCATATATCGGCGGGTCGGTTAAATCAATAGAATTAAACTCAGTGACAATATTGCTTTTAACCTCTTCCATAGGCGGTTGGTCGGCAAAAACACCCATCGGCATCATAGTAAATACAATGCATAAAAATAAACATAAAATAACTAAATGTTTTTTCATATTCACACCCCTTTTTAAATAGTATGCCTTATGCTTTATTAAAATGCAAAAACGGGAGTATACAACTCCCGTTTTCTAAAATTTTCTTATTATTTTCCATTCATTTCAAGCTGTGCCATAACTAAATCGTAATAAATCCCCTTTTTCTTTAGCAATTCATTATGTGTTCCGATTTCTGCAATTTTTTTATCATCAATTACAACCAATCGGTCGGCACAACGCAGGGTTGACAGCCTATGTGCAATTGCAAAGGTTGTCCTTCCCTGTCTAAGCCTTTCAAGTGCTTGTTGTATTAAATATTCACTCTCGGTATCTAATGCCGACGTAGCCTCATCAAGAATAAGTATTTTTGGGTCTGTCAGTATTGCTCTGGCAATTGCAATACGCTGCTTTTCACCACCCGACAACCTATGTCCCTTTTCTCCGACATAGGTATTGTATCCGTCGGGCAATCGACAAATAAATTCGTGTGCATTGGCAATTTTCGCAGCTCTTATTATTTCTTCGTCAGTAGCAGTCTGCTTAGCATATCTAATATTTTCGGCAACAGTACCTGCAAACAAAAAGGTTTCTTGCAAAACCACGCCTATCTGACTGTGATAATGTGCTTTCTCAAGTTCTTTTAAGTCAACACCATCTATTGTAATCTTGCCTTCAAGTGGGTCATACAATCTCATAATAAGATTTATCATGGTCGACTTTCCTGTGCCCGAAGCGCCTACAAAACCAATCATTTCTCCGGCCTTTACCTTTAAGTTGATACCTTCCAACACCGGCTCATATGAATTATACCCAAACACCACATCTTCAAAAGCTATATCGCCCTTAACATCAAGCTTTATCGCATTATCCGACGAAACGATATCAGGCTGTTCATCTAAAACATCATAAATTCGGTCTAAACTGGTAGTCGTTCCAACTATTTGTTTAGGTAAAAAAGTCATCCAATTAAGCGGACCTAAAAGCATTCCCGAATATGAAACAAATTGCACCAGCTCGCCAACCGTCATTTTGCCTTTTAAAACATCTAATCCACCTATATAAATTATTAAATACGAACCAAATGCAATCATTAATGTAAGTAACGGAAGCACCGTTGCAAAAAAACGTTCGTTTTTATGTTGAACCTCTGCATATTCTTGATTTAAAGAACAAAACTCCTTTATTTCCGACGACTCTCTACCATATGATTTTACAATTCTAATCCCCGACAACACATCTTGCAACTTACTTTGTATGCGGTCACCTTTACGGCGTTGTCTATGGAATATTTTTCTAATATAAGGCCAAAACGTTTTAGCAAATACCACAATAAAAGGCACGAAGATAAAGGCCGCAACAGCCAACTTCCAATTCAAGACCAACATAACCACTACAAGCACTACTAAAGTAATTGCTTGTGAAAACATATCGCAAAAACAGTTACTAAAAAAATGACGAATTTGAAATGTATCGTTAAAAATTCGTTCCATAACTCCACCAATGTCTCTATTAGTAAAAAAAGACATTGAAAGCTTTTGTATATGTTTGCCAAGCTTTGTTCTTAAATCACTTGTAATATTTATGCCAAGCTTACGGCATAAATATGAACGTAACAACGAGCCCAAAGTGACCAACGCAACTAAAACGACATAAGTACCGATAAATAAAGCTATATCCCAAACAGTACCCTGCCCTTTCGAAAGATGCTCGTCGATAAACCATCGCATTAAAAATTGCTGACCCAAATTAACCGCTGTAACTATTAGCATTATAATAAAAATCAAGGTTAAAACAGCCTTATGCGAACTGCACAATGAAAATATGCGTAATACATTTCGATTCTTTCGGTCACACTTAGGGCATATACCTGTTGACGGCAAAACTCTTTTGCATCTAAAGCATTCCTTTTCACGCTCATTGTTTGTAACAATAGCATCAAGCTTCCCATCTATAAATCGATTGATTCCTCTGGCAACGCAAACAAACTGTGTTACCGTTTTATTGGTAAACCGTGCTAATATTTTAAACTCGTCACCTTTTTTTACTGTAAAAACACCGTTTCCCACCAATTTTACTATATCAACCGAGTCACATTCCGAAATTTTAATGGTTTCAAGGTGAGTATTATCAAAAACAAATATTAACGACCTGGTTGCACCAATATAGAAGCTATCTGTATAATTTCCTTCCAGATCTATTTCTGAGCTTATACAATAAGCTGTCGGCTCAGCAGTTTTTTCCTGAAGCCTTAATTTCAAGCTTTCAGGTAATGATATATTTAGATTCATATTTTCCCTCTGTTTGATTTATAAGTATAAATCAATTTTCTTCATCTCAACAGATGTAAGTTTTGACAAATCCTCTATCTCATATCTATTCCCGTTTAAATCTTTAATAATTGCTCCCTCACCGTGTAAAATCACCGAACCTGAGGAGCCGGAAGAACTCGCAAATTTACAATTACCTTTGTCGGTCATGACTGTCCAATAGCTATAACCGAATTCTTCTTTAATATTTATTATTTTAAGAATCTTCGGCATAAAATAGCGCAAAGATAATTGCTTTTCAATAATACGTCGGGTGTCTTCATCAAATTCGTTAATGTCTTCTATAATTCCGACTTCATTTTGATTTTTATCTGCAGTTCTAACCGTTAAATAATGATTTATATCTGATAAAGGAAACATTCTTATAACATTAACCATTCCTTGCTCTTTCCCATCAAGCGTAAGCACTATAAAGCCACCTTCGGTTTCCTTGAAAACAGCATTTTTAGGATTTAAAAGCTTCATTTCGGTCATTTGTTCAGCCTTTTTTTCTTCATCCTTTAAAATATCCCGTTTCATAGTATCTCCTTTCTTAATCCCCAATGCCACGCATTTTAAGTGCCTGGTTTTGTATTTGTACAAGCTTAAAATACTCACCCTTTTTACTAATAAGCTCTTTATGAGTACCTTGTTCCGTTATTTTGCCATCATCAACAACAATAAGCTTATCGGCATCACGCAGGGTTGAAATTCTGTGGGCTATTGAAATAGTTGTTCTTCCCTTAATCAATTTCTGTATAGCTCGTTGTATTTTCTTTTCGGTTTCGGTATCAACCGAAGCTGTTGCCTCATCCAAAATAAGTATTTTGGGATTTGCTAAAACGGCACGTGCTATTGATATTCTTTGCTTTTCACCACCCGATAGACTTCGAGTTCCGCTGCCGATATATGTATCGTAACCATCTGGTAATTTACAAATGAAATCGTGCGCACTTGCTATAATTGCTGCATTTAAAACCTCTTTTTTGTCGGCAAGTGGGTTGGCATAGGCAATGTTTTCAAAAATCGTGCCTTTAAAAATATAGGTTTCCTGACTTACAAGCGCTGTTGCCTTTCGTATGTCGTCAAAAGACATGTCTTTAATATCAACATCATCAATATAAATATGTCCTTCCTTCACATCATAAAGACGTGTTATAAGGTTTGCAAGTGTTGATTTTCCTGCACCTGATTTTCCTACAATTCCAAGCATTTCGCCGGAATTAACCTGAAAAGACATATCCTTAATAACATTACGATTTTCCCTATAAGCAAATGTTACGTTTTCAAGTCTTAAATTGCCTTTTATTTCCGCCACTTTTACGGGATTCTCAATTTCTTTAATATCTGACTGTGCATCAATGATTTCAAAAATACGTTGTGCTGCATTCATAGATGACGTCCACAGCCTAAAAAAGTTCGAAAAGAAGTTTGCAGGACCTGCTAAAAGTGCAACATATCCAGAAAAAGTTATTAACGTTCCGTAAGTAATCTTTGGCTGCAAATAGCCCAAAACAAAACAGACACCAACTCCCCACGTTAGCAATGCAGTTAATGTTTTAGCTGTTTCATATAACGCAGAAAATTTTATATCAAACTTCAAATTTTTATTCATAGCGTCATAGGTTCGAGCGTTTTCATAATTTATTGCATTAATTTCATCTTTTTCTGTCCCGAAGGCCTTTACAACCCTGGCACCAACCAAATTATCGTTTACTCTCGCATGATAATCGCGATTGGTTTGATGCAACTTACTATGATAATGCCACATAATAGGCCTAAGCTTAATACTTATTATTGTAGCAATAGGTAATGATATAATAGCCACTATTGCTAATATCCAATTGGCACTAAACATAACAAAAAACGAAAACAATATAGTGAAAATATTAGGGAGAATATGAGGTATTACATCTATAAACATATCCGAAACTTGACCGGCATCTCCCGTAATCCTTGTCATCAATCCGCCTGTTCGACGGTCTGTAAAAAAAGAAACCGATAATGACTGTATAGCGTCAAACACTTTGTTTTTTATCTTACATACCACATCCGGCACAACCTTAGCTATCATTCTGCCTTGAATCACACCGAACAGCTGTTGAAGTAATTTGCATACTACCATTGTTATAGTAAGCATAAGTAATAAAACAGAAAAATCATACAATGGAAGCTTTGATAAAACCGAAATCTCATGGTTCTTACCAAGAATACCGTCGTAAAGCAAACTACCGTTTAACACCGGCCATAACGCAGATACTATTGAAGTAAGAACACTTAAAATACATAAAGCTGCAATCATAACCCAATGAGACTTAAAAAATGAAGCAAGCCTAAAAAATATTTTTCGCTTATCCATACATTTGGGGCATACAGCACGTTCAGGATTAGCAAATGGTCTGCCACATTTAGAACATTTACCTATCTTGCTTTCTTCCCATTTTTTATCTTCAGATATTATTTCACCATTAATTGAAGCAGTCAAAAATTCGCAAAGCTTTGAAATTCTACCGTTATATATATTAGTGTAAGTGCAAATAGGCATATCCACACCATCTATTTTCACGCGAAACATGCCACCTACAACAAAATACTCTATTTCAGGCTCCGAAAGACGTTCAATTTTATATTCCTTAAATATAAACGTTTTCCAATCATGCTTTTTTCGATGATTTATACGATTTACTTCCGACTCAACCTCTTCTTTAAAGCCTACAATAAGTCTCTTTTCAGTTAAAACAAGAACATGACTTTTAAATTGACAATTATTATCCATGTCGGCTTCGGCATAAATTACAACTTCGCCATCTAGCAATCCTTGTGCATTTAACAAATCGGTTAGCTCTTGCGGCATATCCGACAACTTTATTTTTCCAGCCATGTCCTCACCCTTTCTTGCTTTTTATTCTTAAATGAGTTTCGCTTTTGTGGAGACCTCATTCCAACCATGATTATAAAATTTGCGATTGTCAAGTGCCCACATTTTTGCAGTATAACTACCTTTAGAGGTAGCAGAAACTGCTTCCTCCACCTCATAAACACGGGCATCTATCATATCCAACTGACTCAAAAGCTCTGCCTCTAAAAACGATGGTCTTACCGCTGCACCAAACTCAGGTTCGCCATGATGCGACAGTACCATATGTTGCAATAATAACTTTGTTTCATTATCTGTGCCAAGCTTCTCAGCAGCCTTCTCAATAACTATTGCTCCCTTTGCAATATGTCCTACAAGATTGCCTTCCAGCGAATAACCGCTTACAGTCCCGCTATCAGTTAATTCAAATTCATCTATCTTAGCAATATCATGCAACATAGCACCACCTATTAAAAGGTCTGCGTTTACCGACGGATATATTTTGCACAAAGCCTGTGCTAAAGCAACTATAGATAATGTATGATACAAAAGTCCTCCCCTTATAGCATGGTGCAATTTGTATGCCGCCGGCCAAAAATACAATTTTTCTCTATATTCATTGTAGATATATTTCACCAATTCTTTAATTTGACTATTATTGATACTTTCAGCAACAAGCATTAACTCATTATATAAAGTTTCCCCTGAAATATCAGCACTCGGCACAAAGTCAGAAGGATTAACCTCATCTGACGGCAATGCCTTTCTTATGCGCTCTATTCTTAATTGGTCAACACCGTTATATTGTGATATGGTGCCTCGTATTTTAACAATACTACCCGCTTCAAAAACACCTTGAACCTCTTCCTTATAATCCCAAAGCTTAGCAGATATCTCACCTGTTTTATCACACAACAAAAGGTCAAGATACGGCATTCCTTTAGCCGTCACCTTACGCTCAGCCGATTTAATCATTAAAAATTCATCGGTTGCAGAAGTTGTACCAAAATCCATAAGAGTTATCCTCCTTTAATGTTGTTTTATAAACAAGTCTTTACACTTTTTTTATAATAAAACATTATAGTGTTAAAGTCAACAAAAAGCACAGACATTTTAACATAATATAAAATTTATAATTATAGAATATTTTGTAAATTTACTATTGAATAAATTCTTTATATACAATATAACGATATTGTGCATTATTAAATTTTTTAAAAAGAGGAAACGACAATAAAAAAAGAACATGGTTTGCAAAGGGTGCAGAAAATTTCGGTGATGGTGTTGAAATGGACACCTTCCATCTTCCGATTTTTCCTATCATTTCGCAATATCTTTATACCCCTTCAAAAAATTTGGATTTTGGCTTTACAGGTGACGAAGATGACTTTATATGTGATATGAAAGTTGATTACATCGCACTCTACCAAGGTGCAAGCGAGCATATTATTATTTATTAAAACATAATTTTGTATTGTTATATTACAAAAGGAGTATGTGTGACAACAAGTCACATACATACTCCTTTTTGTTTAAAATCTGCCCCAATCAGCATCGACTGCTGTGGCATGTTAAATATACAATTTGATGCTTTCTTGATAATTCTTCAAGTAAAGAAAGTGAGTTTTTCACCCTGTCATCATCCATATTTACAAACGGGTCATCAAGTATAAGCATCGGCTTTTGCTCACCGTACAAAGCATCAATTAAAGAAAGCCTCGTCGCAATATCAATCATATTTTTATATCCCGTACTGAAATAATCTTTCGTCTTGGCACCGCCCAAGCGGTCAATATTAACATTTAAATCAGC
>JAZSAC010000072.1:0-5561 GCA_045601645.1 Acutalibacteraceae bacterium
TGATTTTGCCATAAATATAAAATTATTGTCTCATCATCGACAGATTGTAATAATTTATGTTCAATTGCCAAGTTTTCATATGGATTATATGAATAGTTATTATATATTAAAAGTCTATTTGCCATACCATCACCCAACAATATTTTAAACCATTCTCATTAAACAGTCAACTATTATAAATATATCCGAAATTTTGGTAAGTTTGAAACAAACCAATTGACAATTTTTATCTATAATGCTATACTATATGAGTATTATTATAAATATTTTATTATTTTAGGAGGGTCTTTTTATGGCTAAAGCTGTAATTATGCCAAAAGCCGGTATAACAGTTGAAAGTTGTATCATCGGAAGTTGGGAAAAAAAGGTCGGTGACAGCATTAAAATTGGTGATGTGCTTTTTACATACGAAACAGATAAAGCAAGTTTTGAATGTGAATCTACCGAAGAAGGTACTTTGCTTGAAACCTTTTTTAACGACGGTGACGAGGTTGAATGCCTTGTTAATGTTTGTGCTATAGGCACTCCCGGAGAGGATTGCTCATCTCTTCGCCCTGCTGCAAATCAAGAAAACGAACCCATTGCAGCTACTAAGATTGATGAACCAGAGTCTAATGAGGATACTTCTGCAGAAGCATCACTACCTGCTAAATGTGGAGATTCCGTAGCAATTTCTCCAAGAGCTAAAAAATTAGCCGAAAGAACCGGTGTTGATATTTCTACCGCTTCTGCTACCGGTCCTAACGGAAGAATTATTGAACGTGATATTAGAAACGCTATTGACAATCCTACGCAAGTTAATACTGAGACAAGCCTTTTTAATGAAGATAAAGCTACATCTGCTGCACAACAAGAATATACCGACGTTAAGTTTAGCGGAATACGTCGTGCTATCAGTAAATCTATGACTGCTTCATTATCTAATGCAGCACAGCTTACACATAATTCATCATTTGATGCTACAAATATTTTAAATTACAGAAAACAGCTTAAAAATGCCGAGGGTGAATACGCAGGCATTACTTTAGGTGATATGGTTCTTTATGCTGTTTCAAGAACACTTTTGAACTATCCAGACCTTAATGCTCATATGCTTGACAACGATAATATTAGATTATTTAAGCATGTTAATTTAGGTGTGGCAATAGACACTCCGCGTGGTCTTATGGTGCCAACTATTTTCAATGCCGAAACAAAAAGTCTTATTGAGATTTCAAAAGAGGTTAAGCAGTTAGCTGCCGAATGCCGAGAAGGAAATATCAGTCCTGACAAACTTACAGGCGGCACCTTTACTGTTTCTAATCTCGGAAGCTTAGGCATTGAGTCGTTTACACCTGTAATAAATCCCCCACAAACAGGACTTATCGGTGTTTGCTGCACTACCGACCGTGTTAGAAAAGGAGCTAATGGTGAATTGACTGTTTATCCTGCAATGGGATTAAGCCTAACCTATGACCATCGCGCAATTGATGGTGCACCGGCTTCAAGATTCCTACAAGAGCTTGGAAAGAATCTTGAAAACTTTACTGTTATTCTTTCAAAATAAGGTGATTAAAATGGAAAATTATAATTTAATTGTTATCGGTGGCGGTCCCGGTGGATATCTTTGTGCCGAACGTGCCGCACAAAATGGCATGAAGGTTGTTCTTTTTGAAAAAAAAGCACTTGGCGGAACCTGCTTAAATGAAGGTTGTATTCCAACAAAAACATTGCTCAACTCTTCAAAAATGTACCGCCATGCAAAAGAAAGCGAAGCCTTTGGTGTAACTGCAGAAAAAGTTATATATAATCACGAAAAGGTTATTGAACGCAAAAATAAGGTTGTAAATACCCTGGTTTCCGGCGTTGGTGCTACTATGAAGGCTAACAAGGTTACTGTTGTTTATGCTAACGCTACTATAAAAGGAAAAACCGAGAACGGCTTTTCTGTTGAAGCTGACGGAACTATATATGAAGGTGAAAAACTTGTTATTGCTTCCGGTTCAGAAACCGTAATTCCCCCTGTACCCGGTCTTAAAGAAGGACTTGCTTCAGGATTTGTGGTAACCAACCGCGAAGTTTTAGATGAAAAAACACTACCAAAAAAAATAGTTGTTATAGGTGGTGGTGTAATCGGTCTTGAAATGGCATACTACTTTGCAAGCGTTGGCGTTTCGGTTACTGTAATTGAAATGATGCCGAAAATTGCCGGTGCTACCGACCCTGAAATTTGCAAAATATTAACCGATGCTTTTACTAAAAGAAATATGGACTTCAAGCTTTCATGTAAAGTGCTTGAAGTCAAGAAAGACAGTGTTATCTACGAAGAAAATGGTGAGAAAAAAGAAATTCTTTGTGACAAGGTTCTTTTATCTGCCGGAAGGAAACCTGCAACATCTAATATTGGAATTGAGAATCTTCAACTCTATATGGATAGAGCTGCCATTATAACTGATCGTCATTTATGCACAAATATTTCCGGCGTTTATGCTATTGGTGATTGCAACGGTAAACTTATGTTAGCACATACCGCATATCGCGAAGCTGAGGTTGCAGTAAATCATATGCTAGGCATTGCCGATGAAATGCGATACGATGTTATCCCCTCTGTTATATATACTGACCCTGAAGTTGCAAGCGTTGGATATAGCTGTGAAGGTGCTAAAGAAAAAGGTATTAACTGCAAAGAAATAAAGCTTCCCCTATCCTATGCAGGTCGCTATTTAGCTGAAACCGAAGGTGGCAAAGGCTTTATTAAGTTAGTAGTTGACACTGATAAAAACAGGCTAATTGGTTGTCATATTGTTGGTTCTTATGCATCTGAAATTATCATGACCGCTACTATGATGGTAGACACCGAGCTTACACCCGCAAGACTTAAGAAGCTTGTCTTCCCTCACCCAACAGTTGCTGAAATTATAAGAGAAGCTATTTTTCATATTTGATAATTAGGAGGAAATTAAAATGCCAAAGAGTTTATTTGTTGACCCTGTCGAAACCAGAGCTTCCGGCAAAATTGTTTTCGAGGATATTCCCGTAAACGTATATAACAAAACTATAAAAGAAGAACGCAAAAATTTTAGTGATGACGACCTTGTTCGTATTTATCGTGATATTACTATTCTTCGTGAATTTGAATCTATGCTCAACCAAATCAAGACACAAGGTATGTATAATGGTATAGAAACTACATATCCCGGTCCTGCACACCTTTCAATAGGACAGGAGGCTGCTTGTGTCGGTCAGGCATATTTGCTTGACCAAAACGATTTTACCTTTGGTTCACATAGAAGCCATTCTGAAATCTTAGCAAAAGCACTCTCTTGTATAAATAAATTAAGTGAACAAGAACTTATGACAATTATGGAAGGCTTTTTGGGTGGTTCTGCACTTAAAGCTACCGAAAAATTAGGTCCGGTTGATGATGTTAAGGAGCTTGCTATTCGTTTTATCCTTTACGGTACATTATCAGAAATCTTTGCACGTGAAACCGGTTTCCATAAGGGTATGGGAGGCTCTATGCATGCTTTCTTCTTACCTTTTGGTATTTATCCCAACAATGCTATTGTCGGCGGTTCAGCTGCAATTTCTACCGGTGCTGCATTGTTTAAAAAGGTAAACAACAAACAAGGTATAGTTGTTTGCAATTCAGGTGACGGTTCTATGGCACGCGGTCCTGTTTGGGAAGCTATGAACTTTGCAGCTATGGACCAATTCCACACATTATGGGAAAGCCATAATGGTGGTATGCCCATTCTTTATAATGTCTTCAATAACTCTTACGGAATGGGTGACCAAACTCGTGGCGAAACAATGGGTTATGATATGCTTGCACGTATCGGTGCAGGTATCAGCCCTACTCAGTTCCATGCTGAACGTATTGATGGATTTAATCCCCTTGCAGTTATTGATGCAATGAAGAGAAAACTCGAAATTTTGCGTGCAGGTGAAGGTCCTGTTATGTTAGATACATTAACATATCGTTATTCGGGACATTCTACGTCTGACCAAAACGCATATCGTACTAAAGAAGAAATTGATGCTTGGCGTGAGATTGACCCAATTATTACATATCGAAAAGGTCTTGTTGATGCAGGTGTTGCTGCTGATACTAAATTTGAAGACATTCTTGCAGATACAACCGAACGTATGATAATGATTTGTAAGGCTGCAAGTGATAAAACAATCAGTCCTTACGTTGACTTTAAAAAAGACCCTGCAGTTGTAGAACGTCTTATGTTCTCTAATATGAAAATTGACAAATTTGATGACCGTGAGCCTGAAGTAAATATGCCTTTAGCAGAGGTTCCGGCTTATAAGAAAATCAAAGAAAAAGAACGTTGCCCTATTGTTAACGGTAAGCCTGTTTCTAAAATGAAGCTCTATAACCTAAGAGATGCAATTTCAGAGGTTATTTATGACAGATTTTATGAAGACCCAACGCTTATTGCTTATGGTGAAGATGTTCGTGATTGGGGCGGTGCATTTGCTGTATATCGTGGAATGATGGATGCATTCCCCCACTGTCGTTTGTTCAACTCACCTATTGCTGAAGCTGCTATTGTCGGTACTGCCGTTGGCTATGCTTTATCAGGCGGTCGCGCTATTGTAGAATTAATGTATGCAGACTTTATCGGTTGTGCCGGTGATGAAATATTTAACCAAATGTCAAAATGGCAAGCTATGTCTGCTGGAATACTTAAAATGCCAGTCGTTTTGCGTGTTTCTATCGGTTCTAAATATGGTGCACAGCACTCACAGGATTGGACTGCACTCTGTGCTCATATTCCGGGCTTGAAGGTTTGTTTCCCTGCAACACCTTGGGAAGCAAAAGGTTTAATGGAATCGGCTCTTAAGGGTACTGACCCTGTTGTATTCTTTGAAAGTCAGCGCATTTATGATGTCGGAGAACAGTTCCATGAAGGCGGTGTTCCGAATGAACGTTATGAAATTGAATTTGGTGATGTAAATAAGGTTCGCGATGGTAAGGATGTTACTATAATTACTGTTGGTGCCACACTTTACAGAGCAATAGATGCCGCAAAACAGTTAAGTGAAAAATATAATGTTGAAGCAGATGTTTTAAATATACATTCACTGGTTCCGCTTGATTATACAAAAATTATCGAGTCGGTTCGTAAAACAGGAAGAGTTGTGTTGGCATCCGATGCTTGTACTCGTGGTTCGTTCCTTAATGATGTTGCAAAAAATATTACCGAACTTTGCTTTGATTATCTTGATGCACCTCCTGTTGTTGTCGGTGCACGTAACTGGATAACACCTCCTTTTGAATTTGATGAATTCTTCTTCCCGCAAGCCAGTTGGATTATTGATGCAATCCATGAAAAAATACTTCCCCTTAAAAATCATACTGTAGAAAATGGTTGCACCGAAACTGAAGCTGAACGCCGTGCTAAATTAGGAGTTTAAGTAAATAAATACACAAAAGTCCCAACCTGTTATTATGTTGATGGTTGGGACTTTTTATATATAAAAAAGCCTTCGGCAAAATTTTGCCGAAGGCTTTTTTATATATAAAAAGTCCCAACCATCAACATAATAACAGGTTGGGACTTTTGTGT
>JAZSAC010000073.1:0-4659 GCA_045601645.1 Acutalibacteraceae bacterium
CTATTTTCACGAATTTTGTTGTACCTATTATAAAGGATAATGTATTATTTCTTCTTAAAGATTTAGCAATTATACTATCTATGATTATGATAGGTATCAGAATTGCAGAAAGCAATGTTCTTTCTATGTTTGCAGACAAAAACATTGCTTTATTAATTATCACAAGATTATTAATAATACCTTTATGCTTACTTTGCATATTAAAAGGTATTTCTTATATAAATATAATTCCTGATAATATTTTTATTGTCGTTTCAAATGTACTTATCATTAGCGCTGCAACTCCTGCAGCATCGATTACAAGCATTTTTGCTGAAAAATATGATGGAGATGCTGTTTATGCAGGAAAGGTTGTATCATCCACCACATTGATTTCATTGATTACAATGACCATAGTCGCTTTTGTGTTAACAATGTGGTTTTAATAAAGAAAGGTTGAAATTTATGAAATATTTAGTTCTTCTTTGTGACGGAATGTCCGATTATAAATCTAAAGTTTTAGGCAACAAAACCCCTATGGAATTAGCAATTAAACCAAATATGGACCGTCTTGCCAAAACCTCAGTTGTCGGATTAGTAAAAACCGTTGCCGATAATTTAAAGCCCGGTAGTGACGTTGCCAATTTAAGCGTTATGGGTTATGACCCCGCAGAATGCTATACCGGTCGCTCTCCTTTAGAGGCTGCCAGTATAGGAATTGACCTTTGTGATACCGATGTAACATTGCGTTGTAATCTTGTCACACTGTCTGACGAAGAAAAATACGAAGATAAAACCATGGTTGATTATAGTGCCGGTGATATTTCATCTGTTGAAGCAGCCGAGCTTATACAATCGATTGAATCCGCTTTTGGAAACGAAATATACTCGTTTTTTGCCGGTGTAAGTTATAGGCACTGTTTAGTTATCAAGAACGGCACTACCGACTTGGGAGCAATGACCCCACCACATGATATAAGCGGAAAGGTTATCGGTGAATATTTAAGTAAACACAAAAACGCAGCACCTCTTATTGAACTCATGCAAAAGAGTGCCGATGTTTTAAAAGACCACCCTGTAAATAAAAAACGTATTGCCGAAGGCAAACGTCCTGCCAACTCAATTTGGCTTTGGGGCGAAGGCACTAAACCAAACATGCAACCATTTATGGAGCGTTTCGGTATTAAAGCGGGGATTGTTTCGGCAGTTGACCTTATTAAAGGAATAGGTAAGCTTGCTCAATGTGAGGTTGCCAATGTTCCCGGTGCGACCGGATATATAGATACTGATTTTGAGGGAAAGGCTGCTGCCGCATGTGATTTGTTTAATCGTTGTGACCTGGTTTATGTTCATGTTGAAGCCCCCGACGAATGCGGTCATAGAGGTGAGGCTCAAAATAAAGTTAAAGCAATTGAAATGATTGACCGGCGTATATTAGGTAAAATTTTGGATGAACTTAAAAAATATGAGGAATATCGTATACTTATTATGCCGGACCACCCAACGCCTCTTAATACCATGACACATGCTCGTGACCCGGTGCCGTTCCTTATATATGATAATAAACATGACACTAACGGTGTTAACACCTTCACCGAAGAAACCGCCGCAGCAACCGGTATTTATTACGAACATGGTCCCGATATTATGAAAGCCTTACTTAAATAAAAAAAGCTCCTTACACCTTTAATCAGTGTAAGGACTTTTTTTATTTGTAATAATCATCTAGGGTTTTAAAATTATAGCCTTCTGAATGTGCTTTATCAATAACATCACCTAAAATGTTTGCATTATCCTCAGATATTGCATGAAGCAAAATTACCGCACCGTTATGAAAACGTTCTATAACTGTTTTATATGCCTCTTTATAACCGATTTGTTTTTCGACATCATAATCACCGTACGCTAACGACCAAAAAACACTTTTATAACCTATTGATGTTACAAGTTCGAGTGAATTTTCGGAATACGCACCGGTCGGAAACCTGAAATATTTACTTTTATAATTAAAATTATCTTGCAAATATTGTTCAACCGAATAAATTTCCTCAGCCATTTTAGTTCTTGATATATCGGGAAAAATCGGATGGGTAGAAGAATGATTACCCACAATGTGACCCTCATCAATCATCCGTCTTATAAACTGTGGATTTTTCTTAGCGTAACTCAGAGTTACAAAAAAAGCAGCTTTAATATTTTTTTCATTCAAAACATCTAATATCTTACCGGTTAGATTTTTATACTCATATCCACAATCAAAAGTCAAATACATTCTCTTATCGGTTGAAGCGGTATCAAGAGCTAATGCCTCAACATTGCTCATTTCGTCGAACTTCTTTTGGTTTCCTTCTGAAATACTATGTGCTTTACCGTTTTTTGCAACACCAAAGCTGTAACTATATTTTTTAGTATCAAGTCCCCTCAAATTATTCGGGTCATTTACATTATATATATTTTCTTCATTTTTTGAAGAAGTAATACTGCTTACAATATTGCTCGAATTATCTCCCGTTACATTAGAATTACTCTCAACAGTTCCTTGTATATGGCTTACTTCACTGCTTGATACAGTTGAGTTTTCTGAATTATAACCATTATTTTCATTATCATTTGATTTTCCGCAAGAACAAAGCAACAATATTAACAAACATAAAGCATAACAAAATAGTTTTCTCAAATAATCACCTCTTTTTCTTAATTTTACGACATTTTTCTTAATATTACAAGTTACAATAATTAAACAAAAAAAGGACATATATCGTTCAACACAAATATGCCCTTTAAATAATTATGCTTTTTTTGCCATGGCTTTTTGCATAAATTTTTCGCAATTTATAATAAAACGCTCATGTGTACCCCGTCCGATAATTCCGGTTTCATCAAAAGCTTCAACGGAGAAGCTCAATTTTCTACCGTCAACCGCCGTAACCACACTTTTAGCTGTAACCTTCATACCCTTTACGGTTGCACTTAAATGTTCAATATTTACCGCTGTTCCTACCGTTGCTGTTCCTTCATCAAGAAAATCACCCACTGCAGTCCACGAAGCTTTTTCCATTAAAGCTACCATTGCCGGTGTTGCATACACCTGCAAATTTCCCGAGCCAAAGCTTTCTGCCGTATTTTTGTCTGTAACAATTTCTTCAGCTGTTCCAACTAATCCTATTTTAATATCCATAAATTTCTCCTTCATATTATATAAGTTTCTATACACTATGTTTTATTTTATCACTTTTACGAATTGATGTAAACAACTTATATACAAAAACAATAATCAATACTAAAATATTAAAACATACAACAGTTGCACCAACCGGTAGCATAACCTCGTTATTTATAATCCCATTATCCTTTTCTATTACAAAGGTCACAGCAAACAGAAATCCCATAATAAAACATAAAACCGATATGATTCCGGAGCTTATGACTACCGCCTTAAAGGACTTAAATATTCTCATAGCAGTTACCGCCGGAATAACAATTATTGCAGAAATCATAATAGAACCAATAAGTTTCATTCCTACGACAATTGTTATTGCCGTCATTATAGATAAAATCATATTACAGCCCTTTACATTTATCCCGCCGCTTTTAGCAAAAGATTCATCAAAGGTAACTGCAAATATCTTGTTATAGTTGCAAAAATACATCAATATAACCGCTAAGCATAAAATACTTGCAGTAATTAAATCATTATACCTCATCGTCAACACAGAAGTAGCGCCGAATAAACCTGAACAAACAGCACCAGTTCCTGCCTCAGCAACAGCAAACAATATATAACCGACTGCAACCGTACCAACCGATACGAGTGCAGTAGCAGCGTCACCTTTTAGTCTGCCGCTGTCTGAAAGCCACATTAAAAATATTGATGCTATAATAACAATCGGTGCTGTAATATACATAACATTATCGCCGGAAATGCCTAAAAGTGCAGCAACAGCCAATGCCAAAAAGCCAACGTGTGACAAACCGTCTCCTATCATTGAATAACGCTTCAACACCAAATTCACACCCATAACCGATGCACAAAGACTTGTAAGCACACCAACTATTATTGCATAAATTATACCTGTATAGTCAAGATATTCACCTGAAAACACACTAAAATCAAAATAAAAATTCATGTTAACTGCCTTTCATATAATTCGAGCCGATTTTAGACTCTAAATATTCTTCAACCGTACCGAAAAAAGAACCATCATGTGATAAATGCAAAATTTTATCGGCGTATTTTACCGCTTCTTTTATATCATGTGATACCATTATTACAGTAATGCCGTTTTGATTTAATACTTTTATTATATTGTACATTTCTGCTGTAGCTATTGGGTCTAAGCACGTAACCGGCTCGTCTAACAACAGCATAGAATCGGTTGCACATAAGGCACGTGCGAGTAAAACACGTTGCTGTTGGCCACCTGAAAGTTCACGATAGCAGTTATTTTTCAGCTCTTTAATACCTAAAAGCTTCATTTTTTCGTCTGCCGACTTTTTAGATGCTCTGCTGTATAAAGGAAAATTTCCCTTCATACCTGCAAAGCCTGACAATACAATTTCTTTTACCTTAGCAGGAAAATCTTTTTGAATTTGTGTTTGTTGAGGTAAATATCCAATTCTTTTCGCTTTGGCACCAAAAAAATCTATACTACCACTTATCTGCTTATGCAAGCCTAATAT
>JAZSAC010000074.1:0-20204 GCA_045601645.1 Acutalibacteraceae bacterium
TATGGACAAATCTGTCTTTTATATACGGTTATGTGGTGCTTTCTATCAATACCGATGCTTATTGTTTCCGATATTCTCAGAAACAACCTGATATATAACAAAAATCATAAGGTATAAACTGTCGAACTATTTTTCTTGACCTAAAAGTAGCGCTGTGTTATAATTTAGTCCGCAGGAGGTGTACGCATGGCAGATAATTTAAAAACTATAGCAACTAACAAAAAAGCTTTTCATGATTATTTTGTTGACGAAAGTATGGAATGCGGGATTGAGCTTTGCGGCACCGAGGTTAAATCAATACGTCAAGGCGGCGTTAATCTTAAGGACTCCTGGTGTGATATTGATAATGGCGAAGTTTTCATAAAAGGAATGCACATAAGCCCTTATGAAAAAGGTAATATATTTAACCGAGAACCTACAAGAGTACGTAAACTATTACTTCATAAAAAAGATATAAACCGACTATTCGGAGTAGTAAAGCAACAAGGTTTTACGCTGATTCCTTTATCGCTGTATTTTAAGGGCTCATTAGTTAAAATTCAATTAGGCGTATGCCGAGGTAAAAAGCTTTACGATAAACGTGCGGATATGGCAAAAAAATCTGCACAAAGAACCATAGAACGCACATTAAAGGAACAAAACAAATAAAAAAACAACGTATTTTGTCATACATGCTACACGGGGATGTAAAGGCTTCGACAGGGATTTTGAACTGCGATAAGCATGCAGCGTTACGGTACACGCTTTGAAAACCGAACATTTAAAATTAACTGACAAAAATACAGTTGCTCTTGCAGCTTAATTAAGCTGCCGTTCTGTTGAAGACTACCGCAACTTCAAACAGAGCGTCATTTAGCGGTGAACGTGAACAGAGGGGTTCTCCGCCCCTGTCATGACGAGGAGATACCAAGCGTAACTGCCCGTATGTCGGCGATTATGTAAGGGAATTTCAAAAGGCATAATAAGCATGTAGAAAGTTACAGGAATGAATTTTTGGACGCGGGTTCAATTCCCGCCATCTCCACCAAACAAGTTAAATGCGAACCCAATACTAGTTAGTATTGGGTTCGCATTTTTTACAACCAACTATATTTAATTTACTTTATAAAACCGTTTATCGTTTGTTTTCAATATCAGAAATCATATTTACCCTGCGTTCGTGTCTTCCACCTTCAAAATCGGTATCAAGAAACAAATCAACCATTTCGCAAGCAACACTAGGACCAATCACACGTCCGCCTAAGCATAGTACATTTGCGTCATTATGAAGCCTGGTGCAACGCGCCGAAAAGGTTTCTGAACATGCAGCCGCACGAATACCTTTCACCTTATTTGCCGCCATAGACATACCGATTCCCGTTCCGCATACAAGAACACCTAATCGTGCCTCTTTATTAATTATTGCATCGGTAACTTTAACAGCAATATCAGGATAATCAACCGACGCACTGTCAAAGCTTCCGAAATCCTTTACCTTAACACCGTGGTCTTTTAAATGTGCGATAATTTCATTTTTTAAAGTATATCCACCGTGGTCACAACCGATTGCTAAAACATCATCTTTTTTAAAATCTGCCATTATTCTTCTCCCTTTCATTTGCATTGTTGCTTCGATTTCAATTCGCGCTCAGCCTGAGGCAAGCGTAAATAGACGGGCAACAATTCATCGTTACTAATTGTTTCTTTTCTAATTGCTCTATCTTTGGCAGCAAGACATACACCTGCTGCATTTTGCCACTTTTGAGTTTCAACTGCAAGATTTATATTTAACTCTTTATCTTTATCTTTAATCGCATTATAAAACAAATCCGCGCCGTCACCAACCACAATAATTTTGGCGTTAGAATATTTACTTTTAATACCTTTCAAATTATCATAAAGCTCATCAATCATCAATGCACGGTCATCACACAAGCGTTCAACAGACTCCCCTCTAACCTTAAAAATCGCATTATAAACCTGATTACATCTTGCATCCATTGTTGAACAAACAATACATTCCTGACCGATAAGATTATATGCCATTGCCTCTAACACAGAGACCGGAATACAAGGCTTATTATCGGCGAAACATAACCCTTTTACAGCACTTATCCCAATTCTAACGCCTGTAAAAGAACCCGGACCTGCCGTAACAGCAATAACATCAATATCGCTTAAATTTATATTTGAAAGCTTCAAAACAGACTCTACCATCGGCAACAGCGTTTGAGAATGTGTGACCTTTTGGTTTAAAAAATATACACCTAAAAACTTACCATCCTCGTATAATGCGCAAGAAACCGGAGCTGCAGTACACTCAATTCCTAATATTTTCATTGCCTTCACCCTCGATTGTTATTTTACGACGACCTTCACTGAGACTTTCTATTTTTATAAAAACCGTTTCAGACGGCAATGCAGAGACAATATTCTCACTCCACTCAATTATCATTATACCTCCTGCATCTAAATAATCAAAAAAACCTGTTGAATACAAATCGTCCCAGCTTGATACACGGTACATATCAAAATGATAAAGTGCTAATCTGCCGCCTAAATAAACATTAACAATTGCAAAGGTCGGAGAATTTACATCGCCGCTATAACCTAAGCCTTTAGCAAAACCTCGGACAAAACATGTTTTACCGGCACCCAAATCACCCTGCATAGCAATAACTGTACCGGCATCAATTTTTTTGGAAAATCGTTCTGCCAACGCTTCTGTTTCAGCACAACTATCGGTAAAAAATTCCTGCAACTTTTTAATCCCCCTTTGCATCATTTATTAAAGTATATCACAAAGTTTTTATTTTTTAAAGACTAGACTTGAACTATTTTTACATTTAGTCTATAATAATTAAAGATAATATTGTTTTGGAGACAAAAATGAAGATTTTTTTTCGACGAATTGCCGACTATATTCGTGAATGCGACAAACCACTTTATATACTGTGCATTGTGACAACACTATACGGCTGTGTTGCAGTGCTTTCTTCAACATACAATGTATACGGCCAAAGCTACAGTCAATTTATTACACAATTAGTCTCTATGATATTAGGTATTGCTGCCGTTGTTTTTATCAGTACTTTTGATTATAAAACCTTCAGCAGATTTTGGTTTGTAACAGCCGTTATAGGCCTTGTGCCCGTTATTTTAACTTTTTTTATAGGTTTTGCACCGGGCAGCACCGACGATAAAGCTTGGCTATTGCTTCCGGGAAATATATCCTTTCAACCATCAGAGCTTTTAAAAATTTGCTTTATTCTGACTTTTTCTTGTCATTGCTACCGTATAGGTGAAAATGTCAAAAAATTCATTCATGTTATACTTTTATGCATTCATGGCGCTATTCCCGTCGTACTTATTCATTTTCAAGGAGATGACGGAAGTGCAATCATTTTTACCCTTATGTTTGTTGGTATGATGTTTGCAGCAGGTGTAAAAATGCGCTATTTTATTATTGCTTTAAGCTGTATTGCAGTTGCTTTGCCGTTTTTTTATTTTTTTATTATGAATGATGACCAACAAGCACGTATTAATGCCTTGTTTTTTGGCGCCGAATCGGATTATTTAGGTACTCTTTACCAACAGTGGCGCGGACGTATCGCAATGGCTAACGGTGGTGTTTTCGGTCAAGGGCTATTTAATGGTACACTTGTCCAAAGCGGAAGCATTCCGTACGGATATAATGATTTTATTTTTACCTCTATAGGTGAAGAGCTGGGTCTTTTTGGTTGCCTATTGGTTTTAGCCTTAATATCTTCTTTGTGTATTAGAATTTTAAATATAGGCTTTCGCTCAAAAACAAAATTAGGACTTATTATTTGCACAGGCGTTTTTACTATGCTTGTATCACAAACCATAATCAATATAGGTATGTGCTTGTGGATTTTCCCTGTTATCGGTGTAACTTTGCCTTTCTTTAGTGCAGGCGGAACCTCTTTACTATGTACCTATTTAGGTATTGCGATAGTTATGAGTGTAAGTATTCACCGCAATACAGGTATAAATTACTTAAAAGATGATAAAATATAACCAAAACCAACTTTAACTGCTTCCTCAACGGTGCTATATGCACTGTTGAGGAATTTTATTATGCCCGAAGAATATTTTGTCAAAAATCCAATAATCTCTTCAGCAACAGTAATAAAAGGAAAATAAATTTTATGACCAAATACAGATATATTATTTTTGTCAGTAAACAAAAAAGCTTCTGTATTATTACCGAAGGCAGTCAATTCTATAACGGAATAAGCCTTACCTATTAAGACAAAAGCCGAAATTACACAAAAAATAATAAACATTGTTATATACGCTGTTCTTAATGTTGTTGCCGTATTTTTTGAAATCCTAATAATCACATTATATTCCTCTTATTTTAATGAATCTAATAAACGCACCATTGTATTTCCGACAAGACTTGCAGAATAAAATGCCTGCTCGAATGTATTTGCATCACTACCCACTTCGATTAAAATAGAGCCTGTTGTTAAATCTTGATTATATTTTGCAGACCTAAGCAACAAAGAACGTGCAAGTGTAGGATATGAGTTTTCAAGTTCAGACTGCAATTTTATAGCAAGGTTTAAATTTTTTCTCCAATCAGGATAATCACTAACACCGTCAGTCTCGCTACCCATAACAAGCATAACCTGTGCTGCCTCTTTACCGTTTATGCTGACAACCGGTGCAACCTTATCTGTTTTACCTGAACTTATTGAATCTCTATGCACATCAATAGTAATTTTAATTGAAGGATATTGTTGTAAAATATTCTGAACACTTTCTCTTGAACGAAAATAGCTTCCCGAATATCCGGGATAATCATTAAGCGACGTGTCGTGTATTACTGCATATCCTGCGTTTCTAAGCTTAGTTGCAATAATATCTCCGACTGCTATAACGTTTTTTTCACTCTCGGTTGAACGAGGTTCATCGCTGTCGGTATAATAATCCGACTCGTCTTTCATATATGACTCTGTTGTATGCGTATGATAAATAAGAATCTGCGGTTGATTGTCTTTAACCACTTCAAAATCCAATGTTTCAACCAAGCTTTCGGCAATATTAACCGTAGCACCACTTTGATTGTTAATATAAATATTTTTGTGAGAAAGATTTGCATTATAGGGTGTAATAGTTTTTTTAATAATATTGCCGATACATACCTCATCGACTACTGCACTAACCGGTTTGTTTTCAGTTGTATTATCAAGCAACGGCTTATTTACAGAAGGAACCTTATATATTTCTTCTGCATTATCAATATTTTCTTTATTTATATTCAAAAAATCGCCGATTCCAATTGGCATTGCTGCCATAACAGATACACATGCAAATTTTTCAAAAACGCTTTTAAAATCAATTATAGCCACGCTTATACAAAAAAACAAAACAGCCAAACCTACAGAAACAATTTTTATAAAAACACTAAGCTTTTTCATATATATTTCCTTTTCGTTTTTTATATTTATATGAAAAAGCTGCAAATTTTAGACGCAAGAAATCAAAATTTCAGGGTCTACCTCCGGCTGAATTGCAATATTAATAGCTTCTGAAATAATACGGCTTGATTTTTCTATAAGTCGGTCAATATCTCTCGGAGTAACAATCAAAGGTTCGTGCTCTTGTTTTGACTTACCGGTAAGGTCAAAAGAAAGCGTTGCAGCATCAATAACAGTGGGGACACCTACTGTTACGCACTTTACTCCCAATGTTTTTTCAGTTAATTCCGTTCTTGAATTCCCTACACCTGAACCCGGCGCAAGCCCTGTATTACTGAGCTGAACGGTTCTTCCAAGCCTACCTATTTCTCTTGCTGCCAAGGCGTCTATAATAATAATCACTTCGGGATTAGTTCTTTCAATTGCACCCTCAATAATTTCTTTAACCTCTATGCCTGTTTGTCCAATAACACCGGGTGCCAAAACCGAAACGGTATTTAATCCTTTTAAACCAAGCTCACACGCAAGACTCTTTGATATATGCCTAGTTGCCATAACCGATTCTGCTGCAGTTGGACCTAAAGCATCAGGTGTTACCGTTTTATTCCCCACTCCGACTACTAAAACATTACTATTATATCTTCCGATTAAGCCTCTAAGCTCAGCAATAATCAATTCTCTGATTTTTTCGAGTTCAAAAATGTTTATTCCGCTTTCACTCTCAAGCGTGACATATTTACCAACAGGTTTACCGATTGCTTTTGCGGCATCTTCATCTAAAATTTCAACATTTGAAACCCTAATACTGTCAACATTGTATTTTTTTACAGCAACGTTCAGTTTTTTTGTTGTTTTATCAGCGGCAAATTCTACCGCCATATCGGTCCTAACACTCATAACATTCACTCTTTCTTTTTATATTTATTCTTACATAAATGTTTTTTTATATTCAAAAAAAGAAAAAATGTTATATTTTGAATAAAAAAGTGTTGCAATTTATTCTTTGTAGTGCTATTATATACTCACTGTGGATAAACAGGTAATTATGTCAAGGAGGTGGAACTATGCCAAATATTAAATCCGCCAAAAAACGTGTTCTCGTTGCTGAAGCTAATCATATGCGCAATAAGAATTACAACACAGCACTCAAAACAGCTATCAAAAAAGCTAACGCTGCTATTGAAAATAATGCTGCCGATAAAGATGAGTGTGTAAAGGTTGCAGTAAAAAAGATTGACCAAGCAGTTACTAAGGGTATTCTTCATAAGAATAACGCTGCCAGAAAAAAATCTTCTCTCGTTGTACGTCTTAATAACGTTAACGCTTAATTTATTGTTGCATAACGAAATAACGGCTGTCAAGGAAATTCCCTTGACAGCCTTTTTCGTATTTATAAATATTAAATAAAATTTTTATTTAAGCATTTTGGCCCATTCGGCAGCAAGCTCTACCCACTTGGCATTGTGCGGATTAACCAACTTACTGCTTCCGTAACTCGTAATTTCATTACATAGCGCCATTCCATGTGGTCCTTCTTCGAAAATATGTAATTCAAATTGAACCGAATGTTCGGCATATGCATTTGCAAGCCTAATCGAATTACGAACATTAACAGCCTCATCATTAGCAGTGTGAACAATAAATGCCGGTGCAGAACAAGCATCTACACAATATTCTAATGAATACTTCCTTCTTTGCTCCTCAGTTGAATTTATACCACAAATATTATCAAAAGAGTCTTTATGTGAAATTTCAGGGTCTGAAGAAACTACCGGATAAAGCGGAATAATACCAATCGGCTTATTATATCCAAAGGACATGTCCGGTATAGCATCATAAATACTGTCTAAATGCCAAAGTGTTCCAAGAGCAGTTGCTAAATGACCACCTGCTGAAAAGCCAAGTACAAAAACACGGTCTGAATTTATACCATAACTTTCTGCATTATCTTTTATATGCTTAACAGCAAGACTCACTTCAATTAACTGTTGAGGAAAACGCACACCATCACTTGCAACAGAATAATGTAGCACAAAAGCATTAAACCCGAACGGAATAAAAGCTTGAGCTATCGGTTCACCTTCCTTACCGGTACAGCAGGCTCTGTATGCCCCACCGGGAATTACAAGTATAGCATCACGTGTGAAGCCCTCAATTTTATTTGCAATATAAGTATCAATCCAAGCCTTTCTGTTACCCCTTTGAAGCATTATTCTTTCGTGTTTCATTACACTTCCTCACATTCTGTCAGGTGCAGAAATTTTAAGCATTCCCAAAACATTAGCAATAACAGTTTTGGTGGCTACGCAAAGCTCTATTCTAGCCTGCATAAGTTTTTCGTCTTCGGTTTTTACACGACATGCGTTATAAAATTTATGGAAAAGTGTTGCCAACTCTAGAACATACCTTGTTATTCTTGCAGGGTCATACACTTTAGCAGCCGCCTCTATTTCACCGGTATATTCAGAAATATGACGAATAATTTCTCGTTCCTCCGGTGCAGTTAAAAGGCAAAGCTGTTCAATTGTACATTTAACGATTTCTACTTTTTCTGCCTCTAAATTACGAAGAATACTGCAAATTCTTGCATGAGCATACTGAACATAATATACAGGATTTTGGCTTGATTCTTCAACCGCCAAATCAAGATCAAATTCAAGATGAGTATTTGACTCTTTAGAATTAAAAATAAACCTTGCCGCATCAAGCGGAACCTCATCAAGCAATGTTTTTAAGGTAATTGACTTGCCAGTACGCTTAGAAACCTTAACAATTTCACCATTTCTTACTAATCGTACTAACTGCATTAAAACAACATCAAGCTTGCTACCATCAAGACCGATAGCGTCCATAGCACCTTTGAGACGTGCAACATGACCGTGATGGTCGGCACCCCATATATTTATAACACGGTCAAAATGTCTCTCTGCAAATTTATTATAATGATATGCTATATCCCCTGCAAAATAAGTAGGATTACCGTTTGCACGAATAAGCACTTCGTCTTTCTCTCCACCGAAATCTGTAGCTTTATACCAAACGGCACCGTCTTTTTCAAAGGTTAAACCCTTTTGTGATAAAATGTCAACAATTTGTTTAATAGCTCCCGATTCATAAAGCGAAGACTCTTTAAACCAAACATCATAGTTAATTCGATAGGTTCCAAGGTCATTACGTAAGCCTTCAATATTAAGCGGCAAAGCAAAATCAACCAAAGCTTGACGACGCTCTTCCTCAGAACAATTCAAGTAATTATCACCATGAATTTGATAAAATTCTTTTGCACGTTCGATAATATCTGCACCGTGATATCCGTCCTCGGGAAATACTGTTTCAGGTTTAAAAATTTGTAAATATCTTGCCTCTAAAGATGCACCGAATTTTGCAATTTGGTTTCCTGCATCATTAACATAAAATTCTCTCGAAACGTCATATCCTGCCTTTTGCAGAACAGCCGCTAAGCAGTCACCTAAAGCGCCGCCTCTTGCATTACCGATATGCATAGGTCCTGTGGGATTTGCCGAAACAAACTCAACCATAACCTTTTCACCCTTACCTATATCGGAACAGCCGTAATTTTCTCCCATATTTATTACATCATCAACAATAGCGGCATAATAACGGTCAGATAAAAACATATTTATAAAACCGGGACCTGCTATTTCTGCTTTTTCTATAAACGTTTTTTCAAAACTGAAATTTTCAAATAACGCCTCGGCAATTTTGCGTGGATTAGACCTAAACGCCTTTGCCCAAACCATTGCAGCATTAACTGCAAAGTCGCCATGTGACCTATCAAACGGCACCTCAACATTAAAATCGGGAAGCTCAGCTTCCGGCAAAGCACCGCTACTTATTGCCTTAGCAGCAGCATCCTTTATAATACTCTTAATACTATTTTTTGTCTCCGTTACTATCCTCGACATATTTTAAACCTTCCTTTAAAACGATATTAGGTTGTTTTAATATTTATTTCAACTTCATTACGGCTTAACATTCCGTAATTAACATCTATAGTATAGCAAAGAGAAAGAGTCCCACCCTCATCATCAAGCTTTTCTCTTATCTTTTCGCCGAAAATACCCATTGTCAGCATACCCTGACCTGTTTCATAATGGCAGATATGCCTCTGCCCTTTTTTTATATACATTCTACTGTTTAAAACACCGGCTCGCTGCATTACTACCGATTCATCATCACGGTCAACCTTAATTGTACATTTGACTGTATTGTTTTCCACCGAAGTATTATCATCATATCTTAAATATATCTTTTTACCTATAATATTCATCTTGCCTACGGTTGTCAGTTCAATAACATCTTCTTCACTGCCAATCATCTGCTTGCCTTTGATATCTATTATTACATCTTTCATTTCTTCCACCGAAATCAATCACCGAAATCCTCAATATTTATAGTTTCAACAGAATCACCTATATCTGAGCCCAGTAAAATGCCAGCTGTAGATGCAAATGACTCCGCTTTATCGCTGACATAAAACTTATGCTGTCCTCCAAAACCCAAAGCGTCATTTTGCAATAAATAACTTTCTGCTTTCAAGGCTGCCTGCTGACCCGAATTTATTAAGGTTGTACCACTTCCCAAAATATCCCCTATTATATTTTGAATAGCCGGAAAATGTGTGCAGCCTAAAATGACGGTATCAACCTCTTGCTCAATAAGCGGTGCTAAATATCTTTTGGCAGTAGCAACAGTAACCTCATCATTACGGTCAATCCAACCATTCTCTACCAATTGAACAAATAAAGGACATGCCTTTTGAACCACTGTCAAATCACTTCTTATTGATAACATTTTGTTCTTATAAGAATTGCTGTTAATTGTAGCAGTTGTGCCTAACACACCGATTCTACCATTCCTTGTTGCTTTAACCGCCGCTTCTGCAGTAGGGCTTACAACCTCAATAAAAGGTACAGGCAATTCGTTTTCGGTAAAAGCCGCAACCGAGCTCACCGTACCGCATGCCGCAATAATAAGCTTTACATTATGTGAAAGCAAAAATCGCTCATCTTGACGTGCATACTTAACAATGGTGTCATTACTACGCGTTCCGTAAGGCACACGACCAGTATCACCAAAATATACAATATTTTCATTAGGTAATACCAATTGTAACTCTTTTATAACCGAAAGTCCTCCCAGTCCGGAATCAAAAACACCAATCGGTCTATTATCCAATAAAAAGCACCCCTTATTATCGTTTTTAGACATAAAAACTCATAATAAAATCTTTTCGTAACATTATATCACACATTACTATTAAATGCAAACATTTTAAGAGCATTATTTTTACTTAATTTATCTAATATATATTGAAAATCACAGCTAATTGTAGTAAAATTTATTTTGTGTTTGAGATATTAAAAAAGGTGATATTCATGAAATCAATTAGCACAAAAATCGGTGAAATTGCTATAATTTTCTCGGCGATAGCATGGGGCTGTATCGGAATTTTTACACGCAATCTACAAGCCATAGGCTTTTCCCCAATTCAAATCGCGGCACTCCGTTCAATTTTCACCACCTTAATACTTTTCGTCGCAATAATGATTATCAACAGAAAACTTTTAAGAATAAAGCTATGCGATATCTGGATGTTTTTCGGAACAGGTATACTAAGCTTTCTTCTGATGAATGTATGCTACATGTTATCAATTTCAGAAAACTCTCTTTCAGTATCCAGTATTCTTATGTATACCTCTCCGATTTGGGTAACGGTTTTATCAATATTTATTTTTAAAGAGAAATTAACCGCTCATAAATTGATTTCGCTTAGTGTTTGCCTCTTCGGTTGTGCATTAGTTTGTCTGTCCAAGTCGGTAAAACTCACCGGAATAGGTTTGGTTTTCGGTCTTTTATCGGGATTAACTTACGCACTTTACAGTATTTTCGGCAAATTTGCCGCAAAAAAATATCACGCTTTAACAATATCTTTCTACACCTTCTTTTTTTCGGCAATCGGCATTTTACCCTTTTGCCGACTATTAAATACGGTTGCCTTATTAAATAACCCGAAAAGCCTTGTGTTTTCTCTTCTCATTGCAATAGTAAGCACAGCTCTTCCGTTCTTACTATACACCTATGGTCTTTCTAAAACCAAAGCAGGAAATGCCGCTGTTTTATGCACATTAGAGCCTATTATTGCGGCAATAATAGGCAAGGTGTTTTTTGACGAAGAACTCGGAATTTACGGAATTATGGGTATTTTCACCGTTGTCGGCGGATTGATTTATCTTGAAAAAAATAAAAAAGATATGGAGAAAAAGGCATAAATTATAATTACCACACACATACCTTTCGTTGCCATCACGCAAGTGGCACCCCTAAAGAATACATTGAACGGGCAATTGAAAACAATATTAAGTATATGGGATTTTCAGAACATTTGCCTTTTAAATTTCCTAACGGTTCACAATCTTTCTATCGTTTAAAGATAGAAGAAACTAACGATTATTTAAATGAAATTAAAATGTTAAAACATCAAAATGCAGATAAAATTGAAATAAAAATCGGCTTTGAAATGGAGTATTATGAGGAATACTTTGACGAAATGTTAAACAACGCCCTTGAATATGGTGCCGAATATCTAATTTTAGGACAACATTTTTTAGCACCCGAAGACAGCCCTAATTCTCGTGATTGTACACTTAAAACAAATAATATTGAACATTTAAAAAAATATTTTTCTCTTGTGACTACCGCCGTAAAGAAAAACATTTTCACCTATGTTGCGCATCCTGATATTTTAAATTTTACAGGCGACATAAATTTGTATTTAGATGAATTCAGAAACCTGTGTATTGTCTCAAGAGAGTATAACACACCACTTGAAATCAACTTTCTCGGTATTAGGCGTAAACGTCATTATCCTAATTTCCCGTTATGGAAGGTTGCCGGTCAAGAAAAAGCGCCTGTTACTTTTGGTTTTGATTCTCACGACCCCTTAAGTGCATATGACAGTGAATCTTTGAAATTAGCAGAACAACTTGTAAACAGTTACAACCTGAACTATATCGGGAAACCAACTTTAAAGAAATTATAAAGTAAGAATACATTTGTTTTTATTGAAAAAAACAATAAAATATGATATAATTATATATGTTTAATTTTAGTAAAACCTACTTCATAGAGGAAAACATAATGAAAATACTTTGTGTGGGTGACGTTTGTGGGCATATCGGTTGTTCTTTTGCTATGCAAAAATTACCTGAATTAAAAAGAAAATATAACGTTAATGTTTGTATTGTAAACGGTGAAAATTCTGCTGACGGCAATGGAATAACACCACAAAGTGCAGATATGCTTTATGCTGCAGGTGCCGATGTTATTACCGGTGGAAACCACAGTTTACGAAGAAAAGAAATTTTTTCTAAAATGGAAAGTGACCCCTTTCTACTATGCCCTCACAATATGTCGGGCGAGTTCGCCGGCAGAGGCTATTGCGAGGTGGATTTAGGCAACACGAGACTTGCTGTTATCAATTTGTCTGGTAGGGTTTATTTAAACGATTATACCAATCCTTTTACTATTGCTGATGAACTTATAAAACGTGCCAATACAAACGGAATAAATGTCATTATAGTAGATTTTCATGCAGAGGCAACCGCCGAAAAAAAAGCACTTGCTTATTATCTTGACGGTCGGGTTTCGGCTGTTTTCGGTACACATACTCATGTTGCTACTGCAGATGAACAAATTTTGCCTCAAAAAACGGCATATATTACAGATATTGGTATGACCGGTCCTGTTAACTCGGTTTTAGGTGTAAAAAAAGAACTTTCTATTGCAAAAATCAAAGACGGTTTGCCTGTGAAATTTGAATTAGAAAACGGTAATTGCCGTCTTGACGGTTGTATTATTGAAATTGATTATAAAAACGGAAAAGCCATAAATATAGAAAGAATATCTGTTTTGTAAAGGAGGGTTAACGGTGTCTGCTCGTAAATTTATTTGCGTTATATTTTCAATCATAACAATATTGCTTTGTTCTTGCAGTAATAATACACAGCTAACAGAAAGCACCCCCTCTTCCTCAGATAATACCGACGCAGAGCACAAGCAATTCAGCCTTTTGTATAGTGCAAATGATTCGCTTAATCCGTACCTTGCAGTAACACAGATTAATCGTCAAATTTCTTTACTTTTATATGACCCTTTAGTTAAAATGTCACCCGATTTTCAACCGATTTTTGTCTTGGCTAAATCTGTTGAAATAAACGGAAAGGATTGCACAGTAACACTAAATAATACCTCTTTTTCTGATACTACTGTAGTTTCGGCTTCCGATGTAGTGTACTCTTTTGAACTGGCAAAACAATCCACTGTTTATTCAGAACAACTTTTAACAGTTAAATCATGTGAGGCAGTTGATGACCTTACCGCAAAGTTTAAACTTACTAAATCCGACCCCTATTTTGCTAATTTGCTTGATTTTCCAATAATAAAAAAAGGCTCTGACAAGCTTCAAGATGAAAACAAAGCCGTTTTACCGCCTATTGGTTCAGGTAGATATGTCATAAACTCAGCCGACTCAACGCTATCAGCAAATAACTCCCATATTTCAGGTGATGTAAATATAAACATTATAAACCTCATAAATGCACCTGATAACGATGTTATAAAATACAACCTTGAAGTTAACAATGTAAGTATTTACGGAAACGATTTAAAAGACGGTGTTATTCCGCCTATGTCGGGTTCGGCTACGATAACAAATCTAAATAGCCTGATATATGTCGGTATCAATATGAATAACCCGTTGCTCAAATCTTTAGAAATGAGATTTGCTCTTTCATATGCTATTAACCGAACCGAAATTTGTAATTCTGCATATTACGGCTACGCAACACCTGCAAAAGGAATGTTTAATTCAATATGGAATGATGCAGGAAACCTTCAAAATCTAAACGAAACAAGTAATTTAAAAAACACTGTTGCGAATTTATCACAGTTGGGTTATAATAGTAAAGATACAAATGGTTTTCTTGAAAATGAAAAAGGTAAAACTTTGTCTTTAGAACTTGTTGCTTATAAAGATAATGATCGTCGCTTAAAGACGGCTACGCTGATTAAACAACAATTAGAATATGTCGGCATAAAAGTGAAGCTCACTTCTCTTGATTGGGACAACTATGTTTCGGCTTTATCAAACGGCAATTTTGATTTATATGTTGCCGAAACTATTCTCACAAATAATATGGACATTACCGAGCTTGTTACATCAAACGGAAGTTTGTCATATGGTATTCCTGCTCCAACTGTTGTAACCAAACCCCAAAACGAAAACAATACCGCCGACAACACTTTGCCCGAAAGCACTACGGTTGAAATGTCATCGGTTCCCTTGCTTGATAGTTCTATCGAGGGCTTTTATAACGAAACTCTCTCTTTAGTAGATATTATAAATGCATTTAACGCAGAATTACCGATATTACCCATATGCCATAGATGCGGAATAACTGTATGTGATTCATCTTTAAATGTTTTACAACCGTCATCTGTTTCCGATATTTATTTCGGAATTTCAAATATAACATATAAATAAACTTATTTATGGAGGTACGTTATGATTGATTATGAAACCAAACGAGGCACCATTACCCTTTCAAACGAATACTTTTCAAAGCTGATAGGTAATGCCGTTTCCTCCTGCTTTGGAGTTGCCGGAATGGCACCGCGTGGAAATCAAAAATTCCGTAACATTTTTTCTAAGAAAGATTATTCGGAAAAAGGCGTTAAGGTCACAGGAAATATCGATATGATAAATATTGACCTTCATATTATTGTTGCATACGGAATGAATATAAATGCTATTGCAAAAAGCATTACGCATAAAGTTAAGTATGTCGTAACCGAAACAACCGGTATCAAGGTTGGTAAAGTAACTATCCGTATTGACGGAATAAAAGAATAATATTCTATCTCGGGCAGAGTATACTGCCACCTTTAAGGAGTTGTTTATTTTGATAAAAGGCAATACGTTGCGTGACGCTTTGCTGTCGGGCGCTAATAATATAATGAACTGCAAGCAGAGCGTTGATGAATTAAACGTTTTCCCTGTTCCGGATGGTGATACCGGTACCAACATGTCTATGACCATAAGTAATGCTTCTCGTGAATTATCTTTACTCAATGATGAAACAGCAGGAAGGGTTGCTGAGGTTAATGCTTCTGCCTTGCTAAGAGGTGCCAGAGGAAACTCCGGTGTTATTCTCTCATTATTATTTAGAGGCTTTGCTAAAGGCTTGAAAAACAAAGAATATATGGATTCCGAATCTCTTGCAACTGCGATGAGACTCGGTGTTGACTCTGCTTATAATGCAGTTATGAAGCCAACCGAAGGTACCATTCTTACGGTTGCAAGAGTTGCTGCCGAATACGCAGAGGCTGCCTTTAAAGAAGGCAAAAGCACACTCGAAACCTTTGAAGCTTTGCTTGAAGGCGCAAATAAAGCCTTAGCCGAAACTCCCGAAATCCTGCCTGTTTTAAAAAAGGCCGGTGTTGTTGACGCAGGCGGCAAGGGCTTTGTAGTAATTCTTGAGGGTATGCTTTCTGTATTTAAAGACAATATTATCATTAAAGCCGAGAACGCCGCCGAACCTACACCTGCCGAAACGCGTAGGAATGCTGCAGGTGAGCTTGATGCCGATATTACTTTTACCTATTGCACCGAATTTATTGTAAAGCGTGCCGATGAATCTAAAGACCCAAAATCGTTGCGTGCTTATTTAGAAACAATCGGCGACTGTGTCGTTGTTGTTGATGACGAAGAAATTATTAAGGTCCATGTTCATACTGACCATCCCGGAAATGCTTTTGAAAAAGGATTGACATTCGGTCAACTTACAAACATGAAGGTTGAAAATATGCGCGACCAGCACGAACGCGCAAAGCACGACTCTAACGGCGATGCTCCTAAAACTACTGCACCTAAGGTTCAAAAAGAAGAATCTGAACCGGTAGAAATCGAAAAATCTGTAGGCTTTGTTTCGGTTGCCGCAGGTGATGGTCTGCATGAATTGTTTACTGATTTAGGTGTTGATAACATTGTCAGTGGCGGTCAAACCATGAATCCGAGCACTGATGACATTTTAAATGCTATTGAACAAACCCCAGCATCAACGGTTTTTGTTCTTCCAAACAACAAAAACATTATAATGGCTGCTGAACAGGCTATTCCTTTAAGTTCCAGAAAGGTTATAGTTCTGCCTACCAGAACTATTCCTCAAGGAATTTCTGCTATGCTGAGCTATGATCCCGACTGTGATGATGATACTAATGAAATCAATATGCAAAAAGCCTATGAAAACGTTCAAACAGGTCAAGTCACCTTTGCCGCCCGTGATTCTGATTATGACGGAAAGCAAATTAAAAAAGGTGAACTGTTGGCTCTTGCTAACGGTAAGGTTTCATTTACAGAAACTGACCTTGAAAAGTGTGTTTTAAAGCTTGTTAAAACTCTAAGCAGCCGTGACACAGGTTTTGTAACTTTAATGTACGGCAACGATGTTTCTGAAACAGAAGCAGAGCGTATAACAACAGCAGTACAAAAAAAGCTTGGAAATGATGTTGAAGTGACACTCATTAACGGTGGTCAACCCGTATATTACTTTATAATTTCGGTAGAATAATATGAAATTTGAAGATAATATAAGATATTTAAAAGGCGTCGGCGAAAAACGCGCCGAGTTGTTTAAACAGCTCGGCGTTGATTGCGTCGGCGCACTTTTGCGTTTATACCCAAGAAATTACATAGACCGTTCTGCACCTTTAATGCTATGTAAAGCACCTTTTAACGAAAAATGCTGTATAAAAGCAACCGTTACAACCGATGTAAAAGAGATATTTGTTAAACATGGTATGGTACTTTATAAATTTATAGCAACCGATGGTAATGAAAACGTTGAAATCACTCTATTTAACACAAAATATACAGCAAAAAATATCAAAAACGGCTCGACCTATCTTTTTTACGGAATAGTTGAACGTAATCTTTTTTCATGCTCTATGTCATCACCGGAAATATTTGATGAAAATGAGCAAACAATTATGCCTATATACCCTCAAACTGCAGGACTTAATTCCAAAACAATTTCAAAAATTATAAAATCTTTATTAGAACAGTTTTCACCTACCGAAACCCTGCCTCAAAACATTCTTTATGAAAACGAACTTTGCGATTTAAGTACTGCAATAAAAAATATTCATTTTCCAAAAAATGCAGGACAATTACACTCTGCAAAAAAGCGATTGGTTTTTGAAGAACTTTTCTTCTTACAGGCAGGTATTTTATTTCAAAAAACCAAACGTGATAAAAGTACAAATATAATAATATCATCACAACACTTTAATAACTTTTTACAACTACTACCATTCACGCTAACAGATGCACAACAACGTGCAATTCAAGAATGCTTAAATGATATGAGCTCAGGACATTCAATGAGCAGATTGATTCAAGGTGATGTGGGAAGTGGCAAAACCGTTGTTGCTGCAGCACTCTGCTACTGTGCTGTAAAGCAAAACTATCAAGCAGTAATAATGGCACCCACTGAAGTTTTAGCAACTCAGCATTATAAAACCTTTTGCTCTCTTTTAAAAGACACTAATATAAAATCGGCGTTATTAACCGGTTCTGTAACAAAAGCGAAGAAAGAAAAAATCAAGGCTGAAATATCTAACGGAGAGTTTAATATAATTATAGGTACTCATGCTGTATTGCAAGACAATGTGATTTTTCAAAATTTAGGTCTTGTTATTACCGATGAACAACATCGTTTCGGCGTTGAGCAACGTACAATTTTATCCTCAAAGGGAAATAATCCTCACATGTTGGTTATGTCGGCAACCCCTATTCCACGCACAATGTCACTTATCTTTTACGGTGACCTTGATATAAGCATTATTGATTCACTTCCAAAAGGTCGTCAGCCCATCAACACTTATCTAATTGATTCAAATATTCGCAACCGTGCATTTAATTATATAAAAAATCACCTTGATAAAGGTCTGCAAGGGTATATTGTGTGCCCAATGGTAGAAGAAAATGAGGAAATTGATTTAGCAGCAGCAACTAAATATTTTAAAGATATTAAATCAAATTCTTTTTCTAATTATTCTGTGGGTATATTGCACGGAAAAATGAAGCCTAAGGAAAAAGACCTCGTAATGCAAGATTTTGCCGACGGAAAAATACAACTACTTGTTGCGACCACCGTTATAGAGGTTGGAATAGATGTTCCAAATGCTGTGATTATGCTTATTGAAAATGCCGAAAGGTTTGGCTTAAGTCAACTGCACCAACTTAGAGGGCGCATAGGCAGAGGAAACGTAGCTTCAACCTGCATATTGCTTTCAGATATTAAAGGTGGCGACTCTAAGCAAAGACTGCAATTAATGTGCCGTACCAACAACGGCTTTAAAATTGCAGATGAGGACCTAAAAGCACGTGGACCCGGTGACTTTTTAGGGAAAAGACAACACGGCTTGCCTGAACTGAAAATTGCCGATTTGAGTGATGATATGGAACTATTTACTGCTGCAGGCTTGGCTGCTAAAAAAATTTATTCAACAGATTCTAATTTAGTAATGGAAGAAAACAAAAATTTACGATTAGAAATAAATCGATTATTTAATACTGTTAAAAATTACGGATACAACTAAACGCCAAAGCCCTTTATACATATGAGGGCTTTGGCAAATATTTGCATTGTTAAAATCCAAATGTGTTTATTTATTAAAAAAACAAAATATATTAAACAGCCTAAAAAACACTTGACAACACCACTTAAAGTTAATATAATGTTATGGTGACTTAAAGGCTTAATCTCTTACATAAAGCAAACTAAAAATTCGATTATTTCGAGGCGTGGCTCAGTTTGGTAGAGCGCTGCGTTCGGGACGCAGAGGCCGCAAGTTCAAATCTTTTCGCCTCGACCAAAAATCCGTGTTTCCCCTATGGGAGACACGGATTTTTTATGCCTTATTCTTTGGTTAATGCATAGTAAATTTTACACCACTTTTGTTTATCATAACAGTTCGATAAATTTAAATTTACTTCTTCAACACTTTTTTGCACCAAGTACGTTTGTTGCATTTCGGACACTTCAAATATCGAGTTGTTCCTCTGTGCATTGCGTTAAGTGCCTCCATATAGGTAGGGACAATTTCGTGACCACAGTTTTTGCACTTGTATGCACCTACGCTTACCTCAAGCTTTAATGCATAGAAGCAAGGTACCAAAAACACAACACAGATACCGAGAATGGTGATAAGCTGCCATATTCCTTCGGGTATCAAGAATGCAGCAATAAAGATACCTGCAAATAGCGCCGTCATACTTACGATCATGATTGCCCACATAGAAGACCAAATTGTTTTGTTTTTCTTCTCTAATTCTTTCGCCATATCAAACAAAAGTTGTTCGTTTTTCTGTTTGTTATTTTCCATTTTGATTTTCTCCCCACTTAATAATTCATTTACACTGATGCAAAGAATATCACAGAGTTCAAGCATTATCGAAGTATCAGGCATTGCCTTTCCCGTTTCCCATTTTGATACTGCTCTGTCTGTAATATTCAACCTTTCTGCCAACTGTGCTTGTGTGAAATTTTCACTTTTTCTACGTTCGGTAATAAACCTTCCTATTTTAATTTGGTCCATAGGCTACCTCCTTTCAATATCATTATAACTATCAACAAGTATAAAAACCACAAACCATTGGTTGAATTACAAAAATTCAACCAAATATTAAAT
>JAZSAC010000075.1:0-17947 GCA_045601645.1 Acutalibacteraceae bacterium
AGTTGATTTCTCAACTATGCTTTTTAAAAAACTACAGGTTTTTATTTTTCCTCTGTATCGGTTGTAACAGCCTTAAGGTCGGTAAAAACACCATCATCTTTTTGATAAATCCTTATCCAGTCAATATATGAATCCACCGGCCAAATTTGTTCCTTGTCGTTTATCTGTTCCTTGCTTAAATTAACACCTGCCATAAAATCGAGATACATTTCTGTATGCAGGTCTTTATATTTGTCAGATGAAATTTCAACAGTTCCATATGACTTGCCATCTACAAAGAAACGTACATACTCTGGCGTCCACTCCACGCCGAATGTATGGTATTCTTCAACATTAAATTGCTTATCAAACTCTAACATTCCTTGACGGTGTGCTTCATATTTAGGCTCAAGCAAATCTAAATAATTTTCATAATATGTGTCCTTATCCAATGTGCCTAAACTGCCCGAAACAACATTTTTATCACCAAAAATATTAAAAACATCAATCTGTGATACGGTGTCGCCTTTTAGATTTTGATTGGTTAACAACATTTTTGACCAAAGCCCCTGCATTGCATGGAATCTGGCTCTAATCTCAACATATCCGTATTGAAAGGTAAATCTTTCATGTGTTGTTATATGTGCCGATTCGTATCCTCGTTCGGAAAGGCGCGTTGTAATAATGAGATTTTGATTATCATAACTAATAGCGTCTGAAGAGAAATTCATAAGAAGTGCACCTACACCGTAAGACGGAATAGCGGCATTTTCAACCGACCAAACCTCGGTGTCAAGCTTAGTGTCATTAAAGTCTTCCTTGTACTTAAGCTTATACCCGTCAAACAACTCACCGTTATTAAGGTTTGTTACGCCTGTTTTCGTATAATTAGGACGAATATGCAAAGGCTCGGCGGTTATAGTTGATTTTTCTATAAGTTCAGTAAAAGCCATCACAGCCTGCGAGGTGGCTTCAATTTGTCCACCTCTTAAAATCATCTTGTTGCCGTATTGTGCAACAGCATAACGAGAGGTTGAAAAAAATGTTGTGACCGCAGTTTCTGCACGATTAGTATTTCCTACAAGTATTTCGTAAGTCGATTCCTCCGTCGAGTCGGGCAATAAAGGAACCTCAACACCTGTTGCGTCCTTAATGGCTCTAACCAACCGTTCTGCAGCACTTCTTTCCAAATACGACGGAGCACTATTCATTATAACAGAATATTGCACTATATTAACGTCGTTTATAGTAACAATCGGCGCGTCTGAACGCTGACTTAAATGCAACATGCTATATTTCTTATTGAAAACACTATCAAAGTTATCAGCAGTCATGTTTTTTAATATATACTCAAACGCATCTTGCCTGCCAAACTTAGACACCCAATTTACACTTAAAATATTGTCATAGGTATACAGGAGATAATCATAATAGTTATTACTCCTTATACTATCAATAACCGCTGCCGATTTTGCCGACTCGGCATAATTAGTGTTGCCCAATAAAATTATTTTTTGATTGGCCTTGGGCGGTACAACTGTATCAGGACAAATTTGAAATGATTTTGTAGATGCTCCCGAAAGCTTCTCCAAAAAATCAACAAACGACTCTATTTCACTATAACTTGCGGTATTGTGATATATCAACAAATAATCGCAATTAACCTTACTGGCCGAATCGATAATCATATCATAGCTGCCGGGAACATTAGCATCGTTTTCGTTATCTTTACCGCAGCTGGTAAAAAAAGAAAAAAACATTAAAACCGACAATATAACGCAAATACTTTTTATTATTTTTCTATTCATCGTAACACCTTTATAAGTTAACATTAACTTTATATAAATAACTGATTTAGTTTATTTTACTACATTAATATTTTTGAGTCAAGAAGTATATCTTTACAATATTGTAAATTTGAAAACGCACCTTGCAAAAGCACTGCCTTTCGTTTAAAATTATATTAACTAATTTGTTAAGTTATTCTTGACACATTTATGTTGGCATGATAAAATAAATTATACGAGATAACAAAATGTGAGGTGCTTACATGTCTACCGGTGAAAGAATTAAATTTTTACGGCTTTTACGTAACAAAACACAGAAAATGTTAGGTCTTTCGGTAGGGCTGCCTGCCGACACTGCTGATGTTAGAATTGCTCAGTACGAAATCGGCGCAAGAACTCCTAAGGATACTATTCTGCAAGGAATTGCAGATTCATTAGATGTTTCAAGTATGGCTTTAAGCGTTCCGAATATTGAAAGCGAAGAACCGATTATGCATACACTTTTTGCTTTGGAAGATATATATGGCTTTAAAATATCTTTACTGGAAGGCAGACTTTGCTTGTGCCTTGATGAAGATGCCGGTACTATGTATCACGACCTGCCCGAACGATTTGCTGCTTGGTATTTGATGCAACAAAAATACGAAAACGGAGAAATTGATGAGCAACAGTATAACGATTGGCGTTATAAATATCCTTTACAGCCATTAAGCAAGGGAATTGCCGAAAAGGAAATTCAAGAACTTGCTAAAAATGCAAACGGCAAAAATACTAAATCTACAATGCAACCTCGCGACACCGAATACTATTTATTATAATCTAAACATAGAAAAACAGCCGTTGTTCTGTGAATAACGGCTGTTGTATTTTATTTTATTAAAATTTCAAACAATGCAGTACACCCTTCATAAATATCATTATATGCTTTTGTAAAATCACCTGAATACCAAGGGTCTGCAACATCATCTTCCTTATTGCAAAAAGCTAAAAGCTTTTTCACCTTATTATAAGGGTCAGCGCCAAATATTCTTATAGTGTTTCGATAATTTTTACTATCCATAACAACAAATAAATCATATTTTTCATAGTCTGTTTTTTGCAATAATACAGCATTCTTATCCCCACATGAAATTCCATGCTTTAAAAGCATCTCTTTAGCCGGCGGATAAATCGGACTCCCTATTCCATTCCAAATTTCTTCGGTACTGGTTGCCGCTGATGACACATAAAACCTATCCTGAACACCATTTTTCTTAACAATATCTTTAAATATAAACTCTGCCATCGGCGAACGACAAATATTCCCGTGGCAGACGAACATTATTTTAAACATCATATGCTCCTTTTTCTATAATTGTTTTAACCATATTCTCTTGACGAATCTAAAATACAACAATAAGATTGTATGTGTGATAAGAACAGCTTCATAACTTAAACCAAAACATTTTATGACGTTTGCTAACATAGCTCATAAAAGCAGTAGTAAATACTACCGCTTTTATGAATATATAAATTACAACCGTTAATTATATAAACTTCATCAACAATTCGAGTACCAAAACAATACCGCTTGCCAACAGTGCAACGGCAAACAGGTTGCCGCTAAACCACGCAACCGCTAAACCAACCGCAAAAGCAGCAACACCCGACCAAATATTGTCTGTCGCATAAACAATCGCAGGAAAGGTCATAACCGCCAGTGTTACATATGGTACATAATAAAGAAACGACCGTACAAATCTGTTTTTTATAGGCCTTCGAATCAGCGTTAACGGTAAAACACGTATGGCGTAGGTCACAACGAAGGCAACTATAATATATATGTAATTATGCATTATTATCCCCCTCTTTGTCATCTACAGGGAACATCCATGCAACCACAGCAGAAATAATAACAGTAAGGAGTATTATACGTGTTCCGTTTGGAATTTTATTTATAAGCGGTAACACACCGCAAATAAAGCTTGCTAAAAACGACACCGCTACTGTGCCTAAAACCACTTTGTTATATTTTGCAACAGGTATTATAATTGCTAAAAACATTCCGTAAAGGCTGACACTTAAGGCGCTGATAACAAGCATAGGCAAAATATTGCCTACCGCAACCCCTAAGGCTGTTCCTAACGACCAACACGGCATGGCAACCGCCATCATTCCAAAATAATATATTGGTTTAACCTTTTCAGGTCGTGTGATTGATGCGCCAAACATTTCATCGGTTATGGCAATTCCTATTGCCAATCTGTGCGGTAATCTTGCCTCGTCAGACAGTCTTTGACTTAAGGCACAAGACATCAATAAATATCGTGCATTAGCAATCAATTCCATAATTGCTACCTCTATATAACCTGCACCTGATGCTATCAATGTAAACAAGGCATGCTCACCTGCAGAAGCATTAAGCAAAAGACTGGCAAGGGCTGCCTGAAAAACAGTAAGCCCTGCATTTTTTGCAGATATGCCGAGAGAAAATGATACTGCAAAGTATCCCAAACCAATCGGCACACCAACCTTTAATCCGTGTAAAAACAACTGTTTATTACTAATCTTCATAATCCTTAAATAACGACGGCGTGACAAAATGTTACGCCGTCTTAATCTCATATATTATATTACGGACGCAAACGGTCGCGATCACGAGGGAAGGCTGTTGCCTGCTTGATATTATCAAGGCCTAAAATGTTTTGAACAATTCTCTCAAGTCCCAATCCCATACCACCGTGAGGCGGCATACCGTATTTATGCATAGTAAGATAATCTTCAAATTGGTTAATATCCATACCACGTTTCTGCATTTTTGCAACCTGCTCAGCATAATCGTGTATACGCTGACCGCCTGTTGTAACCTCTAATCCATTAAGCAACATATCGAAGCTTAAGGTGAACTTCGGGTCTGTGGGGTCCTCCATTGCATAGAATGGTCTTTTTACAGTTGGATAATGTGTTATGAACACCAGCGGAGCGTTATATTCTTTTAAGAAATACTCACCCAGCCACTTTTCCTCTTCGGGCGCGAAATCCGGCTCTAATAAAGCTTTTTTTCCTTCTGCTCCGTGTGCATCTGCAAAAAGCTGTTTTGCTTCCATAAATTTAATTTTAGGAACACAGGTCAACTCAGGCAGCCTTTGGTCTTTTCCTAAATACATTTCAAGCTCGGGTGCATATTGCTCGTTCAAAACCTTGAACATATATTGAAACATTCTTGCCTCTAACTCCATTAAATCCTCAAAAGACTCAATAAAGCCCATTTCCAAATCGAGCCCTTGAAATTCGTTTATATGACGATTGGTGCTGTATTTTTCGGCACGAAAAACAGGACCAACAGTAAACACCTTTTGAAAAACACCAACCATTGCCTGTTTATACATCTGCGGACTTTGGTTAAGATATGCTTTTTTACCGAAATATTCGACCTCAAACATATCGGCGCCGCCTTCGGCACCTGACTCAACCATTTTAGGCGGAACAAATTCAGTAAAGCCCTCTTCACGTAAAAAAGAACGGAAGGCATATTGAACACCGTCTGATATTTTCATAATTGCACGGATTTTAGGGTTACGCAATGCAATTATTCTATTATCAAGTAATGTATTGAGATTGAGTTTTTCCATTTTACGGTCATTTCCGATTTCAACCGGCGGGAGCTCTGCTTTGCCTGAAATTCTCTTCATATCGTCAATGCGTATATCAAATCCCAAACGGCTTCTTTCCTCAGAAATCACAGTGCCTTCAATGACAACACATTCCTCAACTGAGAAATCCTTAACATCGACAGCCGATTTTCCTTCTTCCCAAATGCACTGAAAGCACATACGGGCGGCACGAATAATAACAAAAGCAAACCCACTCATTATTTTAATTCTGTGAATTGTTCCCTTAACCGTAACCTTGTCACCGTCTTTAATCGTACCTGTATTAAAGCCTTCAACAATTTTTTCTATCTGAGCTGTATCAGTTCTTTTTTCTGTATTCAAAAATTCCATTTGCTTTCCCTCCGTCATAATAATTTAAGCTCTTCTCCGATAACCTTATTGACTGTATCGGGTTTTGCTTTACCCTTTAACTGTTTCATAACTTGACCCACAAAGAATCCTACAACCTTTGTTTGACCTGCCTTGTATTGTTCAACCGTTTTAGGATTAGCAGCAATTACAGCCTTGGTTGCTTCTCGAATTGCATCAGTATCGTCAACCTGCTCAAGATTGTTGTCTTTAATATATTTTTCCAAATCAAAGCTGTCATCGGCGAAAAACATTTCCTCAAAAACAACCTTACCTGTCTGTTTATTAACGCGGTCATCAAGAACAATTTTAACGAACTGTGCAAATTTTTCTGCACTCAAATGAATGTCCTCGGGCTGAACACCCTTTTCATTCATAAAATACATTATTTGACTCATTATCCAATAACGAACCTCTTTGGCATCATTACATATTGCAACAGTGTCTTCAAAAAGTCCCGCAAGATATTTGCTGCCTGCAATAATCTCTGCATCTGCCTTAGCGATGCCGAATTGTTCACAATATCTGGCAACCTTTTGCTCTGCAAATTCGGGCATGGTTTTATTATAATCATCAATGGTTTCGTCCGCAATACTAATCGGCGGAATATCAGGCTCAGGAAAATACCTATAATCTTGAGCATTTTCTTTTGAACGCATAGCAAAGGTTTTTCCTTTATTATCGTCCCAACGCCGTGTTTCCTGAACAATGGTTTCGCCCTTCTCAATAGCCTCAATCTGACGTGCAGATTCAAATGCTATGGCGCGTTCAATCGCTTTAAACGAGTTGATGTTTTTCATCTCGGTACGTGTGCCGAACTTTTCGCTTCCCTTAGGTCTTACCGATAAGTTTACATCGGCACGCATTGAACCTTCTTGCATTTTACAGTCTGAAACACCTAAATATTCAAAGGTTGATTTTAATTTTGAAAGATATGCTATAACCTCATCAGCACTTCTGAAATCGGGTTCTGAAACAATCTCAATCAACGGAACCCCGCAACGGTTATAGTCAGGGAAGGTTGCTTCACCGAATGCCGAGTGAACCAGCTTACCTGCATCCTCTTCCATATGAATTTCATGAATTCTAATAGTCTTTTTAGCTCCACCCTTAGTAACAACATCAACATGACCGTTCTGTGCAAACGGGAGATAGAGCTGTGAAATTTGATAAGCCTTCGGCAAATCGGGATAGAAATAATTCTTTCGGTCAAACTTATTATAACGAGTAATATCACAGTTTAAAGCAAGACCTGCCTTGACAGCATATTCCAAAACCCGTTTATTTAAGACAGGAAGTGTTCCCGGCATACCGGTACAAACAGGACAGCAGTGTGTATTTGGCGCACCGCCGAATTCTGTCGTGCAGGAACAGAAAATTTTAGTTTTAGTTGCTAACTCGACATGGACTTCAAGTCCCATTACTATTTCCCATTCCATAATCATTTCATCTCCTTAAACTGCTTATGAAAGTCGGTTGCTTTTTGATAAGCAAAACCTGCATTCAACACCTTTTGTTCACCCAAAGCAGAACCTATAATTTGCGCACCTATCGGCATTCCCGTATCATCAAAGCCACACGGCACCGAAAGGCCCGGCAAGCCTGCAATATTAACCGAAACCGTAAATATATCTGATAAATACATTTTCATTGGGTCAGCAAGACTTTCTCCCAAACGAGGTGCTGTAGACGGTGCAACAGGGCAAAGTATAATATCATAATTTTTGAATATTTCGTCAAATCTTTGCTTAATAACAGCTTTAACCTTTAAAGCTTTGCGATAATAAGCATCATAATATCCACTTGAAAGCACAAAGGTTCCGAGTAAAATACGCTTTTTAACCTCTTCACCGAAGCCTTCGCTTCTTGTGGCTTTATAAAGGTCAACCAAGCCATCATAATTTTCGGCTCTGAAACCATACTTTACACCGTCGAAACGTGAAAGGTTCGAACTTGCCTCAGCTGCGGCAATAATATAATATGCAGGAATAACATAATCTATAAAAGGAAGGCTGATTTCTTCAACAACAGCACCCTTTTCCTTTAACACATCAGCAACAGCCAACACGCTATCAGCCACCTGTTTGTCAAGACCTTCTGCTGTGAAGCATTCCTTGGGCAAACCTATTTTCATACCCTTAACATCATCTTTTAAATTTTTAAGATATTCGGTAGGCTCTAATGCAAGTGAGGTTCCGTCGTGAGAATCAACACCGCTTATAACATCCATAACAGCAGCACAGTCGGTAACATCTTTAGCAACAGGACCTATTTGGTCAAGAGACGAAGCATAAGCAATAAGACCAAAACGCGAAACCGTTCCGTATGTGGGCTTAAAACCGGTCACTCCGCAATACGATGCGGGCTGACGAATACTTCCGCCGGTGTCTGAGCCCAAGGCACAAATTGCCTCTTTAGCTGCAACCGCTGCCGCAGCACCACCCGAAGAGCCGCCCGGAACCTTTTCTATGTCCCAAGGATTTTTAGTTGCACCGTAAAACGATGTTTCAGAGGTGCTGCCCATAGCGAACTCATCCATATTAACCTTGCCTAAAACAATAGCACCTGCTTTTTCAAGTTTTTCAACAACAGTTGCATTATACACAGGCGAAAAATCACCGAGAATTTTTGATGCACATGATGTTTTTACACCTTTTGTACAAATATTGTCCTTTATTGCAATCGGCACACCCGCCAAAGCTGAGGTTAATTCGCCTTTTGCGATTTTTTCATCTGCTTCGGTAGCCTTTTTAAGTGCCTCTTCTGCATTAACAGTAATATATGCATTGATTTTTCCGTCAACTGCATTAATGCTTTCGATAACTGCCTTACACGCTTCTACCGAGGTAATTTCTCTGTTTTTTATAGCTGCACCCAATTCGACAGCAGTCATTGATAATATATCCATCGAAAAAATCCCCCTTATTCTACGGTTTTCGGCACAACAACGGTCTCGTCGGTATGCTCAGGCGCATTGCAAAGAATTTCTGCGCGGTCGTAAGATTCCTCAACCGTATCATCACGCATAACGTTTGTAATATTAAAAACATGAGACAAAGGCTCAATATTTTCTGTATCAACCTTATTAAGAATATCCATGTATTCAACAATTGCACCTAATTCTTTTTGCATCTTTTCGGCAGTAGCATCATCAAGCTTTATGCGTGACAGCTCTGCAACATATTCTACCAATTCTCTAGTGATTTGCATAAAATACCTCCATAAATAAAAATAAAGCCGTCTATCCCAAACAGAAAGGGACGAAAGACGACTTCCGCGGTACCACCCAAATTAGCTGTAAACACAGCCCACTTAATAGAAATTAACGCTTATCTCACGTGCGGTTCTACTAGGTTTTACCGTTCTTCCGCAGGCTGAAAGGTGTTTTTCGATAAACAAAAACCTATCGGCTCGCACCATACGCCGACTCTCTGAAGATTTTTGCAGACTACTTTTCCTTTTTTGCGCCTTTAATCTTTGTTATTATAAGCTATTATTACCTTTTTGTCAAGGTCTAAACCTGTTTTCACACAAAAAGTCATGTCAGTTAATCTATACAAATATTTATAAATTTAGACCTGCCGAAAATTTGACAGGTCCTGCTCTATTTAATATATGACGACAAAAATACTTTCAAACGCTCATTTTTCGGATTGCCGAACACCTCATCAGGAGTACCTGTCTCAGCAATTATACCGTTATCCATAAATACAACCCTATCCGAAACGTCTCTAGCAAAGCCCATTTCATGTGTAACAACAATCATGGTAGTATCCCCATCGGCAAGCGAACGAATAACCCTTAAAACCTCTCCCGTAAGCTCCGGGTCGAGTGCTGATGTCGGCTCGTCAAAGCAAAGTATTTCAGGCTCCAGCATCAATGCTCTGGCTATTGCAACACGCTGTTGCTGACCGCCCGAAAGCTCACACGGAAAATTATTTGCTTTTTCCGAAAGACCAACCTGTTCAAGAAGACCCCGTGCCTTAACTTTAATGTTCTGCATTGTATCCTTTTTTAAGAGATTCGGTGCCAATGTAAGATTTTCTAACACGGAATACTGCGGGAAAAGATTAAATGATTGAAAAACAAGTCCGAAATTCAAACGATTTTCTCGCAACATCTCGTCACTCATTTTATTCTTTTGCTCACCGTTATAGATTTCTTTTCCATTAACGGTAATTGTTCCCTTATCGGCAAATTCCAAAAAATTTAAGCAACGTAAAAGCGTTGTTTTTCCACTTCCCGATGAACCGATAATTGAAATAACCTGCCCTTTTTCAAGTGCAAAATCTATGCCCTTTAATACTTCCGTTTTTCCAAAGCTTTTGGTAATTCCTTTTACCTCTAAAATTGACATGTTTTGCACCTCACTCCTTAAAATAGCTCAGTTTCTTTTCAATATAACCGAAAAGAAGGGTTAAAATTCCACTAAACAAAAGATAAAATACTCCGGTCAAAAGAAGCGGCCACACTATACCTTGTCTCTTAATAAACGCCTCTCCTGCCCAAATAAGCTCATAAACCGAAATTACACGAGCAAGAGATGTATCTTTTACAAGTGTTATAATTTCATTACTCATAGGCGGCACTATACGCTTTATAACCTGCAGCAAAACAACCTTAAAAAACACCTGTGATTTGGTCATGCCAAGCACTTGACCTGCCTCATACTGTCCGCGAGGGATTGCCTCTATACCGCCACGATATATTTCTGAAAAATAACAAGCATAATTAATTGAAAACATAATGGTTGCAGCAACAAATCTATCCATGGTTTCCCATGTGGCAAGCCACTGAATTATACTACTTGTACTACCTGTGCTTTGTGCCCAATTTGCAATAAGTCCCGGACCGTAGAAAAAAACAATAAGCTGAAGCATAAGCGGTGTGCCGCGAATAACCCAAACAAATGTTTTAACTATGTATTTTATAACCTTAATCTTGCTTATTGAGCCAAAACAAATAATAAGGCCCAGCGGCAAAGCTAATGCCAAAGTTAAAACAAAAAGTTCAATTGTGGTAATAAAACCATCAAACAAACTTGAAACAACCTGTTCAAACATTAAAATTCTCCTATTTATTAAAGCAATGTAAGGGTGCAGTATATCTGCACCCTTTTAAAATTCACTATAAATTAGTCAGCAAGAGTAAGCTCATACTTATCAGCAAGTGCCTGAAGTGTGCCATCTGCTTTCATCTCTGCAATAAGAGCATTTGCCTTGTCACAAAGGTCAGAGCCTTTTCTAAAACCAATTCCATACTCTTCCTCTGAAAGTGAACCTGTGTAAGTAAGACCGGCATAACTTGTGCCTTCGCCAAGCATTGATTTTGCCATTGTAATATCAATAATAGCAACATCACAGGTGCCGCTGTTTACCTCAAGCAGAGTAGCTGCCATATTCTGACATGCTGTTACGTTTGCATAATCTTTAACTAAACCTTCTGCTACTGAACCGCCCTCAACTGCAATCTTTGCATTTTTAATGGATTCTTTGTCGGGATACTTTGCTTTATTAGCCTCCTTACATACAATAACCTGAGCATTTAAAACATAAGGATTAGAAATTGAAATTGTTTCTTTAAGCTCATCAGTAATGGTCATGCCATTCCAAACACAGTCAATATTTTTTGTGTTAAGCTCGTTTACCTTTGCACCCCAGTCAGCAAGCTCAAAGAACTTAACGGTTACGCCAAGTTTTTCACCAAATTTTTGTGCAAACTCAGCATCAAAACCGGTCCAGTTGCCGTTTGCATCTTTGAAATCCATTGGTGCATAATCGGTCATACCAACTATAAGCTCACCTTTTTCAATAACATACTCTGAATCTGTTTTTGCAACCGAATTGCCTACTGTACTGTCTGTAGAATTTGTTGCTTCAGTACCGCAACCTGCCAATGCAAATAAACACATCATAAGTGCAAGTGCAAAACTTAAAATTTTTACTGTTTTTTTCATAATTATTACCTCTTTCTTTTTTATTTCGGTACGTTCTACGCTTTAGTGTAGTAATATATTAACACGCTACTACGCTAATGTCAAGAGTTTTTTTAAAATTTTTAATTTTTCTTAATTTGCCGTCTATTTAAGCATATTTTTGAACTTTTTTTGGTATGAACCTTATCATTCAAACTGTTTATATCCACATTTCTGCTTTCAAACAAACTTTTTAATGCCACAACAGCTAACGGTGCAACTATAATTCCCGCGGCACCAAATAATTTCATTCCTATAAACACGGACAAAAGCATTGCTAACGGATGTATTCCTATTTTATCTCCCATAACCTTAGGCTCAATAACGTTTCTGACAACTGTTATTATAATATATAAAAGTACCAATCCCACTGCTCTTGATGGATTTCCAAATACTATCTCAACCACTGCCCAAGGAATCAAAACCAACCCTGCACCCACAACAGGAAGTATATCAAGCAACGCCGTAATCGCAGCTATAATCAGTGCATACTTACATTTTAATAAAAGTAATCCCAATAACAATTCTGTAAAAGTAATAAACATTATTACTGAATAACCTTTAAATATGCCAAAAATTTTAGACAGCATTACATCTTTTAGATATACCGCTTTTTTTAATGAATCCTTTTTTAAATTTTTCTTAAACCATTCTATTATTTCATCATAATCCATAGCAAGATACATACCGGCTATTATTACAACCGCTACCGACAACAAAAAAGCCGGTATTGATGAAATTATCGAGGTTACAAATACCGTTATATATTCTGTTGCCCTTTTTGATACTTGACTTAATGCCGAACTTGGTATTTCGTTCATCTCTTTACCGATAGTATCGGGTAACAATTTATAAAACGAACTAAGCTTTACAGATATATTTTCCAAGATTTCGGTTATTTGCTCCGAATATTTCGGCAACCAAATCAACAACTCTGTCAACTGACGATATAGTGTATATGCCAAAACCGCTATTACTGAAATAATTGCCAAATAAACCGATACAATTAAAAATACAGCGGTTGCCTTTTTACGCCACCGCATTTTTTTAGACCATTTTCTGATTGCACCCTGCATAGCTACCGTCAGCACCGCAGTTGCGGTTAAGGGAAAGAGAACTCCCGAAATTAAATACAGAGTAATGTATCCCATAACAAAAATCAAAATAAAATATGTTGTTTTTATTATAAATTTCTTTTGCTGTTCGACAATCAACCTAAAATCTCACTCTTTCAATAATTTCTTTTGGTAATTATTTTTTTACATTTATATATGTTATTGTCTAAAATTTTAATAATATTTAAGATTACACTTGCAAAACTAATAATAATATGTTATAGTGTACATTACTCAAAAACACTGTGTACCGCAGGTGGATAATTTGAAAAATAATATGTATTTAGTAAATGCCTCGGCTCTGCCTCAAGTTTTTAGGCGCGTGGTTGAAGCTAAACGACTTTTAGCGTCGGGGCAGGTTAAAACAGCAAGCGAAGCTTCCAAAAGATGCCGCATTTCAAGAAGTGCTTACTATAAGTATAAGGACTCTGTTTTTGAATATGCGCACCCTTTAGGTGAAATAATCACAATAAACGCTGTCTTGCATGACAAAGCAGGGGTGTTGTCGGCCTTTTTACTCGAACTTTACAGCGCGGGTTGTAATTTGCTGACGGTAAATCAAGGTTTGCCTTCGTCCGGCACAGCCTTGGTTTCAGTGTCGTTACGAATAAGCCCTACTGAAACAGATGTTAAGGCCATGCTGACAGCACTTAAAAACATAGACGGCGTAATTTCTGTTAAAAAAATGCTGGAAAGTTAATTCCACAGAAGTTTTACATGCAAACTAAACAAGGTCAAAATAATCAAAGGTGTGAAAATTATGGTTAATGTAGCAATAATGGGTCATGGCACTGTCGGCTCAGGCGTAGCCGAAGTGCTAATAAAAAACGCTGACCATATTGCAGAAAAAGCAAAATCAGAAATTAAAATTAAATATATTCTTGATTTAAGAGATTTTGAAAATCTATCTTATAGTGACAAATTCACTAAGGATTTTAATGTAATACTTAACGACCCTGAGGTTTTAGTTGTGGCAGAGCTCATGGGCGGCTTGCACCCTGCATTTGAATTTACAAAAACATGCTTAGAGTCAGGCAAGAGTGTTGTAACCTCGAACAAAGAATTGGTTGCCGCCAAGGGCGACGAACTATTACATATTGCCGAAAAACACAATGTTAACTACCTTTTTGAAGCCAGCGTAGGCGGTGGTATCCCTGTTCTCAGACCTTTAGCACAATGCTTAGCTGCAAACGAAATTTATGAAGTTCAAGGAATTTTAAACGGAACAACCAACTTTATTATGACTAAAATGGTAAAGGAGGGTTTTTCGTTCGAGGACGCTTTGGCTGAAGCACAGCGTTTAGGATATGCCGAAAAAGACCCCACAGCAGATATTGAAGGTCATGATGCTTGTCGTAAAATTTGTATTTTAGCATCACTTGCTTTTGGAAAACATGTCTATCCTGAAAGTGTATATACCGAAGGTATTACAAAAATCACTTCGGCAGATACTGCATATGCCGACTTTGCAGGTTATGCTATCAAGCTTATAGGAAGGGCAAAACGCCATAGTAACGACAAATGTTCGGTAACTGTTTATCCCGCTTTTGTAAGTAAAAATAGCCTTCTCACCAGCGTTGATGATGTGTTTAATGCAGTTATGATAAAAGGTGATGCCGTCGGAGATGTTGTTTTCTACGGCCGTGGAGCAGGTAAGCTCCCCACAGCAAGTGCTGTTGTAGCTGATATTATTGATTGCGCAAAACATTTGACTGCAAGAAAATATCTTTCTTGGGACTGCTCCGTCAACGGATATGTTGCCGACCACAAAGAAGATAACATTAGAATGTATGTCCGTGCAAATTTTGATGGCAATCGTGACAATGCAAAGCAATCAATTGAGCAACTGTTCGGTGAAGTTAAAATTTTAGGCAGAAACGGTGAATCGGCCAACGAAATAGCCTTTATTACCCCATTTGCTTCGGAAAACACCATTTTATCGCAATTAAATAAGCTTTCTGATTTTACCTTACTTGCAACAATAAGGTTGCTCGATTAATTCAATTGACAAAACAAGCCATTACAAGAGAAAGGATGGTTTTATGGCTTTAATAGTAAAAAAATTCGGCGGCTCATCGGTTGCCACTGCCGAGAAGGTTTTTAATGTTGCCCGCATTATTATAGAAGATTACAAGGCAGGCAACGATGTTGTTGTTGTTGTTTCTGCACAGGGAGACACGACAGATGACTTAATAGCTAAAGCCAAGGAGATAAATCCCGCCTCTCCTTCAAAACGCGAAATGGATATGCTTTTATCGGCAGGTGAACAAATTTCAATTTCATTGCTGGCTATGGCTATAGAAAAATTAGGCTGTCCTGCTATTTCTCTGTTAGGTTGGCAAGCAGGTTTTAACACCGATTCCAAACACACTCTTTCCAGAATAAAGAAAATTAACTCAGAAAGAATACGTGATGAAATTGATAAAAGGAATATTGTAATTGTTGCAGGCTTCCAGGGAATCAACAAGTATGACGATATTACCACCTTGGGTCGCGGTGGTTCAGACACAAGTGCAGTTGCCATAGCAGCATCAATGCACGCAGACCTTTGCCAAATTTATACCGATGTTGACGGTGTTTATACCGCCGACCCTCGTAAAGTAAAGACAGCTAAAAAAATGGCTGAAATAACCTATGATGAAATGTTAGAGCTTGCAACGTTAGGTGCACAAGTTCTCAACAATCGTTCGGTAGAAATGGCTAAAAAATATAATGTTGAACTTGAAGTTAGGTCAAGTATTCAAAGTAATGTGCGCGGTACAATTGTTAAGGAGGCAGTTAGTATGGAAAAAATGTTAGTTAAAGGTGTAGCCTGTGATAAGGATATAGTTCTTTTCTCTATTATCGGACTTAAGGATACTCCCGGAGTTGCTTTTAAGGTGTTCAATCAGCTTAGCCATAAGCACGTTAATGTTGATATAATTTTACAATCAGTAGGACGTGACGGCACAAAGGATATCACATTTACTGTTCCGACAACCCAAAAAACTGAAGTTATAACCGCTATTGATGAAATTCGACCGATTTTAGATTTTTCGGATTATGTTATAAATGAGAACACCTGTAAGCTTTCAATTGTCGGTGCAGGTATGGAAACACACCCCGGTGTTGCTTCTAAAATGTTTGAAGCTTTAGCAGATGCAAACATAAACATTCATATGATTGCTACAAGTGAAATTAAAATTTCAGTAATTATCGATGCCGAAAACTGCGACAAAGGCTTACAAGCAGTTCACGATAAATTTATTGACTGATTAAAAATACAAATTTATAAATAAAAGACACGACCTATTGAGCTTCAGTAGGTCGTGTCTTTTAGCATAAACCTCTATACTATTTGAAAAATCCAAAATATAATACCATATATAACGCTAGATAACATTCTGTAAACAATAACCGGTCCTGCAATTTTAAACATATTTGCACCAAGTCCTAAAATCCAGCCCTCTGCTTGTGTCAACCTAAGACCCATATATTCGTGTTCTGTTAGGACTAAATGTTGTGCAGTGTCGATTTAAGTTTATCCTCTATCATGCCGTTACATTCTTTCAAAACCTACCAGCAAACCACCTTTTTCTGCGTAGTAACTGCAAAGGCCAAGATTTTTGCCGATTTTAACAGTTAGATCCGGGAATGCTGTTTCAATCATGTTTTTCAGTGTGCCGGCAGCAGACTCATTCAAACAATGAGCCAACCAAACTTTACCGGATTTCAAGCCACTTTCATTCAAGTGTTTCAAAATTGCACTCAAGGATTTCGCTTCGCCTCTGCACTTATCTGTAGGCTCCAAGGTGCCTGCATTACTGGCTTTGCCCACGATCCGAATACCGAGCACACCCGCGATCTTAGCAACAGCAGGAGATACCCGCCCGTTGGCAGCAAAGTTATTGAGGGATTCCAGCACAAACAGAAGGCCGGTCTTCTTTTGATACTCTAATATGTAAGAGCAGATCTCTTCGTAAGACTCTCCTGCGAGGATCATTTCTTCCAACTTCTCCACGATAAGAGTCAGTTCCGGACCTGCGGAAAGAGAGTCGATCACAAAGACCCGTCTGCCGGGATGCTCTGACTCGTACATATCCTTAGCAATACTGGCAGCATTATAGCTGCCAGACAGACCGCTGGTAATAGTAACGCAGAAAATGTCCTCCGCATCACCGAATGCGGTCAACCAGTCCTCAGGATTGGGGCAAGAAGTCTGGGATCTGCCTTTGTAAGATTTGAAGAAATTGATCATTTCTTCCAAGTCCAACTCTCGATTTTCCACAAACTCACGCTCGGCAGTAATAATCTTCAGCGGAGCTACATCAAAAGGAACCATTTTCAGCCCCATCAGATTTGCGGAGGAATCCGCAACGATTTTTACATTTCTCATAGGTGATACACCTGCCTTTCCTTTTCACCTCAAAGCATACTATTTAAGCAGCCAGTTTTCTACCTACTTTGTGTGTTGTCTCTCTCCGGTGTGTAGAATAGCATATCTACTGCCAGTTTAGATAGCATTTCAATTTAACCATGTTTACCGAACAGAGCACACAGCGTATTTTGCCTACAGTGATCATTATCGTCGGGGTTTTACTTACCGGTAGCGAAGTTACCGTTGGCATAATCTTTCAAAAAACGCCAATGCACAAAAGGCTTGACCGAATCGGTCAAGCCTTTTGTGTTAAAATAATGTTTTTATCCAATAAATCAAGCCATACACTACACTTGCTGCTGTCAATATAGGAAACATTAATTTAGTAAAAAGTATTGCATTATGAACAAAACCTCAGTATAATGAACAAAAAGCGTATTCTAAATAAAAATTTGGAGGTATATTATGAACTGGCAAAGTATTTTATCGCAAATATCAGAATTGGCAACTTCATTCGGCATAAAGCTTTTGTGTGCAATCATCATTTTTTTCGTTGGACTCAAATTCACTTCTTGGATTTCAAAATGGATCCACACCTCTTCTAAGCTTAACAAATTAGACAATAGCCTTCGTTCCTTTTTGACAAGCTTCATCAAAATTGTAATGTACATCGTTCTTGCAATTACAATTGCTATGCTCTTAGGTGTGCCTGCAACCTCATTTATTACTATTCT
>JAZSAC010000076.1:0-12263 GCA_045601645.1 Acutalibacteraceae bacterium
AGTGCCGACAACATAAAGCTTTCCACTCATATAAGGTAGTATCCTTTCAAATTCGGCGGTCCTTACCGTCTTTATAATCTCCGTAAATTTGCATCATTTCGTCTGATAATTCACCGTTTTCCTCCACATAAAGCGGTGGCATTATGGTTAAACCTTTGTTACCTCCAAGCCTTCCCTCAACAAGAACCAACCAAGGCTCGTTGCCATATTTTTGTACAACTAAGCGTAGCAATTTGGGTTCAATGCCTGCATTACGCATATCGCAAAAAACATCAGCCAAACGTTCAGGTCGGTGGCAGATACATAGTCTTCCGCCATATTTCAGAAGATGCTTTGCGGCATTAACAATATCGGCGAATACGCACTTCACCTCATGTCTTGCTATTTTTTGTGCCTCGGTTAGATTTTGACTGCCTGCACCATTGATTTTATACGGCGGGTTACAAGTAACAAGGTCAAATTCAGCATGAGGTAAATAACTTTTAACATCTTTAAGGTCAATATTTAAAACCTTAAAGTTATTATCAATATTATTAAGCTTTGCATTTTCTTCTGCAATTTTTGCGGCGTCACTCTGAATTTCTATACCATAAACAGAATTTACGGTTAGGTCTTTCAGCAGTAGTAAAGGGATTATACCACAACCTGTTCCTAAATCACAGGCCATTTTTGATTTTTTGGAACCCGCAAAATTGCTGAGTAAGACCGCATCTGTTCCAAAAGAGTAGTTTTTGCTAATATAAATGCTGAATTTACCCAACGGTTCTTTTTTTAGTTCATGCATTATTTGCGACTCCATTTAACGCCTTGTGCTGTATCCTCTAATATAATGCCCATTTCATTAAGGCGGTCGCGAATAGCATCGGCGGTTGCCCAATCTTTAGATTTTCTGGCTTCGGCACGTTTTGCAATAAGTTTTTCAACCTCTGCATCGAGTGATTTATCTTCATTCACATATAAAAGTCCCATTACCGAGCAAAGCTCGTTAAAGGCATTAAGACAAGCCTCTAATGTGGATTTTTTATTAGTTTCCGAAATTGTTTTATTTATGTCGCGGACCATCATGAATATGGCACCTAAAGCATCTGCGGTATTAAAATCATCATCCATTGCTTCAATGAATTTTGCTTTATATTCATCAATAAATGCAGGAGCTTCTCCCCCTTCGGTTGAATGAGTTAGTGCAAATTCGAGCCCCTCACGGCATTTATAAAGTCTTTCAAGAGAATTTTTAGCCTGTTCAATAATTTCAACGCTGTAATTTATTGGACTGCGATAATGTGATGAAATCATAATGTATCTTATTGGTTCATAGCCAAACTTTTCAGCAACCTCACGGACTGTAAAGAAGTTGTTTAATGATTTTGACATTTTACGGTTATCAACATTGATATAGCCGTTATGCATCCAGTAGTGTGAAAAATCACAGCCGTTAGCACATTCTGATTGTGCAATCTCATTTTCGTGGTGTGGGAATATTAAGTCTTGACCACCGCAATGAATATCGATAGTTTTACCTAAATATCTGCCTGCCATTGCGGAACATTCAATGTGCCAACCGGGTCTTCCGTTACCCCAAGGCGATTCCCAAAAAGGCTCGCCTTCCTTAGCACCCTTCCAAAGACAGAAATCCATAGGGTCTTCTTTAATCGCGGCTCCTCCGTCTACACGATTGCTCGCACCTTCAGCAAGTTCGTCAAGAGGTTGATGCGAAAGCTTACCATATTCGTCAAACTTCTTTGCACGAAAATAGACATCCCCTGAAGAAGCATAGGCATATCCTTTTTCAACAAGTGTTTTGATAATATCAATAATTGCATCAATGTTTTCGGTTGCTTTCGGGTGGGTTGTGGCTTTTCGTATATTAAGCCCCTTAGCATCGGTCCAAAATTCTTTGATATAGCGTTCGGCAACCTCAGGAACCGTTATACCCTCTTCGTTGGCCTTTTTAATAAGTTTGTCGTCTATATCTGTAAAATTTTGAACGAAGTTTACCTCCATTCCACGCCATTCTAAATAGCGACGAAGAACATCAAAGACACAAAGGGGACGTGCGTTGCCGATATGAATAAAGTTATAAACAGTAGGGCCACAGGCGTAGATTTTAATTTTACCTTCCTCTATTGTTTTAAGTTCATCTTTTGTTCGTGTTAATGTGTTATATATTTTCATTTTGTGCCACCTTTATTTGTTAGAAAAATTTTCAATTATTTCAGTTAATTTATTTATTTTGTCGTTCAATTCATTAAATTGTTGTGCAACGGGGTCGGGTATGTGAATTTGGTCGAGAGGTATAATTTTTTGACCGTTTTGGCGTACAACCTTAGCGGGAACACCGACAACTGTACTGTTAGGGGGAACCTCTTCAAGCACAACAGCACCTGCGGCAATACGAGAATTGTCGCCCACTTTAAACGGACCTAAAACCTTGGCTCCGCTTGAAATCATAACATTATTTCCGATTGTTGGGTGACGTTTTCCTACATCTTTACCTGTTCCGCCCAAGGTTACTCCCTGATAAATCAGAACATCATCACCGATTTCTGCGGTTTCACCAATTACAATACCATGACCATGATCGATAACCAGACGTCTGCCGATTGTTGCACCCGGATGAATTTCAATACCTGTTTTTTTAGCGCATCTTTGTGAAATCCAACGAGCAATAAACAGCATTTTGTGTTGATAAAACCAATGTGCTTTACGGTACATTCTTATAGCTCTCATGCCCGGATATAAGAGAAAAATTTCAATAGAACTTCTGGCGGCAGGGTCACGCTCTTTAACAGCGGCAATGTCTTCACGTATTCTATCAAACAATGGTGCATCCTCCTTAATAATTTTTTAAATAAAAGCAAAAAACTCCGTCAGCAAATGCTGACGGAGGCGAAATATCGCGGTTCCACTCCGAAATTATACTTAATTAGCTTTTAACGGTGCATAACCGCATGAGGATACTCATTTAAATTTCCCCTCATGTGCTGATGGGTGCATTCGCTGCAATGGTTCACTCAAAGCCCTTTCAGTCGGTGAGGCTTTGTCCCTTTTGTGCCGTTTTGCAGGTACTAATCCCTTTTAACGCATTTCTTTACTATATTATAGCAGAAAAATATTATTTGTCTACTATTATTTTGACGGGTCAATAAATTCGAAGCTGTCTTTCATATATACAACGCCTGATAAAATTGTAAAAGCAGTTGATACCCAAAGTGTTATATTGAAAACCGTCAACAATATAGTTGATATTATGCTTGGTACTGCAGTGACACATTCAATGAGAGGTAATATAGAGTCTTCAAAATACAAAACCGCAATACCGAAAATAATGTTTACCATTTGGGTGACGGTTTTGATTTTGCCCCAAATGTTTGCAGGAATCACCTTTTTTGTTTCGCTTGACACAGCCACTAAACGAAGAGATGCTATCATAAACTCGCGGAAGAGCACGATGAAAAGCACCCACGATATACCTAAACCAAAGTTTAAGCCCAAAAAAGCAATAAAGGCAGAGGTTGTCAGCATTTTATCGGCAAGAGGGTCTAAAAATTTACCAAAATTAGTCACGATATTTCTTGCTCGTGCAATGTGTCCGTCCAAAAGGTCGGTCAACGAGGCAGCAACAAATAAAATTAACGCAACTGCATAGTGGTGCGGAAACTCAATAAGCATTGTCGCCATAAAAAGCGGTGTCATTATAATTCGTAAAACTGTTAATTTGTTGGGTAAGTTCATTATAATCTCCATTCCGGCTGGGTCTTAAAGACCTATTCCTCTAATTCACCTAAAAGGTCGTATTCTAAACTATCGTTTACACGCACCTTTACAAAGTCTCCGATTTCTAGCTGATGAGGCGTTGTAAAGAAAATCTTTCCGTCAATATCGGGTGCATCGGCTTTTGTCCTGCCGAAATAGCATTTAATATAATCATCATAGCCTTCAATCAGTACCTCTTGTACAGTGCCGATTTTTTCTTGATTTTTATCAAGGGTTATTCCTAACTGGTCATTCATAATTATTTCGCTGCGGTCAATTCTAGTTTGTTGTTCAATCTGGTTGGGATAATTTGCAGCAATTGTACCTTCTTCTTCTGAATAGGCAAAACAGCCCAAACGGTCAAATCTTATATTCTTAACAAACATACAAAGTGATTCAAATTGCTGCTCAGTTTCACCGGGGAAGCCCGTTATCAGTGTTGTACGAAGTGTTATATCGGGTATGTGCTTTCGTATTCTTTCAATAAGTGCTTCTAACCACTCGCGATTGCCGCTTCGATTCATACGGTGTAAAATTTCGCCGTCACAATGTTGTATCGGAATGTCTAAGTAATTGACAATTTTTTCTTCTTTAGCCATGGTTTCAAGCAGTTCATCAGAAATCATATCCGGATATGTATACAAAACACGCACCCATTTAATAGGCTCTATTTTGCAAATGTTTTTCATTAGCAACGCTAATTGTGGTTTGCCGTAAATATCCTCACCGTACCTTGTTGTATCTTGTGCAACAAGAACTATCTCTTTAACGCCTTGTTCGGCAAGGTGACCTACCTCAAATAAAATATCTTCCATTGAACGGCTTCTAAACCTACCGCGTATTTTAGGAATGGCACAGTAGGTGCAGCAGTTGTCACAGCCCTCAGCAATCTTAACATAGGCGGTATAATGTGGTGTTGTCAAAAGACGTGCGCCGTTTAAAACGAGGTCTTCTTTGTCACCGTAACGGTCTTCACATTTACCGTCCAAAGCGTTTTTAACAATCTCAACAATATCACAGTTGTGTGCCAAGCCAACAGTAACATCAACCTCTTGCAGTTCTTTTTTTATATCCTCACGATAACGTTCGGCAAGACATCCAGTGACAATCAAGCGTTTTAACTTACCGTCTTTTTTATAGTTTGCCACCTCTAAGATGTTTTCTATAGCTTCGGCTTTAGCATCTTCGACAAAACCACAGGTGTTTACGATAATAACTTCTGCTTCGGCCTCTTCGGGTGTGATTTCATACCCTGCATCTTGTAACTTTTTAAGCATAATTTCGGCATCTATTCGGTTTTTGGGACAGCCTAACGACACCATTCCTATTTTTTGCATTTTAAAATTCCTCTGTATATTCTGTTTGTTTATCAAAATACATTAAAGCATCTTTAATTTCACCGAAACAATAGCCCTTTCGCATTAAGGCGGCAATTGTTTTTTTTATACCTACGGGGTCGGTGATTTGATTTTTGTATTTTTTTTCAATCAACATTAAAAGTGTATTTTGTGGATTATATTCAATTTGTTCTGCAGCAAAATCTGCAATATCTGAATCAACACCTTCAGAAATCAATAACTGTTTAGCAAATCTAATAGAAACCTTTTTATCATCAACTATTTTCTGTAATTTTCTTACAGCATAATCGTTGTCATCTATTACTCTTAATTCCGTCATACGCTCGACAGCAGCAGTGGCAGCATAATCAGGAAAGGCTTTTTTAAGCTTGTTGAACAGCGCTTTTTTACACATAGTACTTCTTGATAAATACCACATAGCTCTGGATTTTGCACGCTTTATGTGTGATTTGTGTATATAATCGATAAGTTGCGTTTCTGACAATTCGGTTCCGATTTTAAGATTGTTAATTTCGCACAATTCACTATCAAGCGCCAACCAACCTGCCGCGTCAGTTTCAGCGCCTAATTCATTAAGGGATATTTCGTCATCAAACAAAATTCCACAAACATGCTTGCGACGCTGTTTAATGTCAATTATTTTCATTATTCAACGTCAACATCAATATTTATTTTTGATTTGCGTTTTGGTGTTTCTAAAATATCGTGGGTATCGGGAATATCATCTGTCGCTACAGTTATATTATCAGCTTTGGCTGAAATGTCGACGTCTGCAAGTTTTGCACGTATTTTTGCTTCGATTTCATCAGCTAACTCAGGGTGTGTATCAAGATAATTTTTAGCATTATCTCTTCCTTGGGCAATTTTTTCATCATTATATGAAATCCAAGAGCCTGAACGTTTTACAATATCCAGCTTAATACCAAGCTCAATAAGTTCACCGGAACGATAGATACCTTTGCCGTACATAATTTCAAATTCAGCCTCTTTAAACGGAGGAGCGACCTTGTTTTTAACAACCTTTGCCTTGGTTTTGTTTCCCACAACCTCACCATTTATTTTTATGGCTTCTTGTCGTCTTATTTCAAGTCTAACTGAGGTATAGAAGCGTAAAGCTCTACCGCCGGTTGTAACCTCGGGGTTGCCGAACATAACGCCTACCTTTTCACGCATCTGATTGATAAAAATTGCAATACAATTTGATTTAGAAATTGCACCTGCCAATTTACGTAACGCTTGAGACATTAAACGAGCATGAAGACCCATATGAGAGTCACCCATATCTCCTTCAATTTCAGCACGAGGAACTAAGGCTGCAACCGAGTCTATGACGACAACATCAATAGCGCCAGAACGCACTAAAGCCTCGGTGATTTCTAAAGCCTGCTCACCTGTATCGGGTTGAGAAACCAGCATTGAATCAATATCAACACCTAAAGCCGCTGCATAAACAGGGTCGAGTGCGTGTTCAACATCAATAAAAGCAACTTCGCCGCCGTTTTTCTGTGCTTCGGCAATTACGTGCAGAGCAACCGTTGTTTTACCTGATGATTCTGGGCCGAATATTTCTATAATTCTGCCCTTAGGAAGTCCGCCGATACCTAAAGCCGCATCAAGACCGATTGAACCGGTCGAAATATGCTCAACGTTCATATGGGTATTTTCGCCCAATTTCATAATAGTTCCTTTGCCATAAGCTTTTTCAATCTGTTCTAATGCCGTAGCAAGAGCTTTTGCTTTATCGTCTGCCATTTTGTTTCCTCCTAAATGATTTGCGTTATATTGCTAAGTTTTAAATTATTAACAATTTTTTCCAAAAACGACTCGGTCGTTTTCAGCATAATCTTTTCGAACCTCAATGCTTTTGTAGCCGGATTGTTTCATAATATTGATTACATCATTTGCTTGAGAGTATCCGATTTCAAATATAAGCCAGCCACCGCTTTTTAAAAGACGTTTCCATTTTTGAGCTATTTTTCGGTAAAACACAAGACCGTCTTTTCCGCCGTCGAGTGCCATAATCGGTTCACATTTTACCTCTAAACTTAAACTGTTGATTTCTTCGGTTTTAATGTATGGCGGATTCGAAATAATCATATCAGCCTGTGGAAAATCAAGGTCGGTCATTAAAACATCACATTCGACTACTTCTGCTGATATTTTGTTTAAAGCCATGTTTTTTTTAATATATTCTATTGCAAGTGGACTTTTTTCAAAAAAAGTTACCTTAGCGCCCCCTAAAACAGCGGTAGAAAGACCTATACAACCACTGCCTGCACACACATCATAAACAACAGGTGAATCGATTTGTTTTAAAAGCGATAACGCTGTTTCAACAACGGTTTCGGTATCCTGACGGGGAATAAGTACACCTTCTCCTACGGCTATCGGCAACCCGCAAAACTCCCATTCACCTAAAATATATTGCAATGGAATATGCTTAAGTCTTCTTTCGAGCATTGCTTTTGCCTGTTGTTCATCTTCGGCTGCAATAACTATTTGCCGTGCTTCAAATGAAGCCGACTCAAAACCTTCTTTTTGTAACTTATTTTTAAAGTCTTTTATAAGTTTTTCGTTTTTCATGTTATTTCGTCACTGCCATCGGTTGGAATAACTTCCTTCATTGCGGCTATTGCAATTTCAATCATTTTATCATCAGGCTCTTTGGTTGTTAAACGTTGAACCCACAAACCCGGCGCAGCAATAATTTTAGTAAACATGTTTTCATAATTGCCGCATATTTTGAGTATTTCATATCCGATGCCACAGGTAAGGGGTATAAGTAAAATTTTTATTGGCACCCAAATATAGTTGCGGGTAATAATAAAATCAGGCAAAACAACAACCAATATACTGCTTATAAGTATACCTACCGCCATCATTAAAAACATAAACGATGTTCCGCAACGCGGATGAAGACGAGCAAATTTTTTAACATTTTCAACGGTTAAATCGGTATCGTTTTCATAGCAAAAAATTGTTTTATGCTCAGCACCGTGATACATAAACACTCTTTTTATATCTTTTTCAAGTGAAACTACGGCAATATAGCTTATAAAAATTGCAATTTTGATTATTCCTTCAATCAAGCCTTTAAGATATTTAAGGTCATACGGAATAATAAAATCAATACCTTTAAATACCAGTGTTGGTAAATACATAAACAGCACGACCGCTAATGCAACACCTAGCACTATGCCGATTATTGTAACAGCATTTGACATAACATTGGATTCGGACTCTTTTTTTTGATTGCTTGTTTCTTTAGACAAAGCATTTTCGGTCTCAATAGCTTTTTCGTCACAGGATTCTTCTAAATCAGTAAAACCGGAAATTTCTGCTGAAGACATTATTGCCTTATAGCCCGAAATCATTGCTTCAATCAAATTTACAGTACCTCTTATTACAGGAAGGCCGAAGAAACTGAATTTGTCTTTAAGATGTTTTTCTTTGACATCAGTGAGGTTAATTTCACCGTTTTTTTTGCGAACAGCCATAACTGTCTTATGAGGGCCTTTCATCATTATACCTTCAATTAAAGCCTGCCCGCCTATTGATGTTTTTTTTGCCATTTTTTATCCTTTCTGCTCGGGAGGGAAAACAACCTCGGTTATTTCATCATTTTGTTCAACGACGGTAGGCAACACAATCGTTACTGTGGTTCCTTCTCCCTCGGTGCTTTCAACAAAAAGCAAACCATTATGATGTTTTATAATTTCATCAGCAACTGCAAGACCTATACCATTACCTCTAACGTTATTATTAGCCTTGTAAAACTTTTCTTTTACATGGTCAAGGTCTTTAGTTGCAATTCCGCAACCTGTATCACTAATAGTTATTCTGACACAGGCTTCCTCGTTAAAAACAGAAACCACTACGTGACCGCCTGCATCGGTATATTTAATTGCGTTATCTATTACATTTATAAATACTTGCTTTATGCGTGCGCGGTCAGCCATGATTTTTGCTGTAGCCTCAGGCTTTATATATGCAATTGATTTTTTTTGACGTTTTGCTATTTCTTCATACATATCAACAACGGAACCTACTATTTCAAGAGGATTGCTTAAAGAAGGTGTTATTGTTATGGTTCCGGATTCAATACGTGAAAAGTCTAACAGCTCTTCTACTAAGCCGGAAAGCCTTTCAGCCTCACCGAGTATAACGTCCATTCCGTGACGGACAACATCGTCATCTCCGCCAATTGACATTTTTACGGTTTCACCCCAACCTTTTATTGCAGTTAGAGGAGTTCTTAACTCGTGAGAAACAGACGAAATAAAATCATTTTTTACTTTGTTGGCGTTTTGCAATTCAGACGCCATATAATTTATGGTATCACAAAGCTCGCCGATTTCATCGTTTTGTTTAACTTGAAGTTTAGTATCGAAATTACCCGAAGCTATTTTATGTGCTGTTGCAGTAGCCTCGCGAACGGGCTTAACAATAGATTTCACAAAGAATGTGCCGGTGAGTGCAGACAGACCAAAAGCTAAAAGGCCAACTGTAATTGATATTAGCAAAAGCACATAATAGCTTTTTATAATGCCTTCCATCGAAACAATAATTCGGTAGGCACCATTAGAACCGTTGCCCAAGTTCGGCAGAATAGAGGTTATTGCCAATACCTTTTCACCGTTGTCGTTTGTACCATACCAGGATGCTTGTCTGCCGGTTTTAACCGCCTCGGTATAATCAGTTGCCGATTCAGCAATACCGGCTGAAGCAAAGCCGTTAGTTGTAATTTCCATATGACCGTATTTATTAAAAAGCTGAACCTCAATCTTATCTCGATATTTAAAGGTTTGTGCATAAGCCCTTGCGGCATCGCGATAATCCTCTTCATCACAGACTGCAAGTACATTTATGTCGCGCACATATTCAGCCGCACTGTCAATAACAAGGTTTTGATAATAGTTAAACATAGAAACGGCTACAACCAATTCACAAATTGTTATGACAACAAAATCAAGCAATAAAACGGTCAAAACCCATCGTTTTGTTATGCTTTTCATTTTTAATCCGTTTTCCATGTTTTCACTTCCAAAAAATTATTCGCCGGTACACCATTTGTAGCCCATTCCCCAAACGGTAAGAAGGTGTTTGGGATTTGAAGGCTCATCTTCTATTTTCATACGCAGACGCCTGATATTTACGTCAATGATTTTTTCTTCTCCAAAATAACTTTCGCCCCACACACGAGTGAGAATATCGTTTCGGTCAAGAGGTGTATCCGGATTGGTAAACAAATATTCAATTATTTGAAACTCAACCTGTGTAAGTTCAATGTTTTTATCGTTTTTTGATAATGTGCGTCGGCGCATATTAAGAACAAATTCACCGTGGCGGATTTCTTCCGATATTTCTTTACCGACTGAACCCAAAAGCTCAATTCGACGATATAGCGAATCAACCCTCGCATTCAACTCGGTAGGGCTGAACGGTTTAGTAATATAATCGTCGGCGCCTAACATTAACCCGCTTACCTTATCCATTTCCTGTGTTCTTGCGGTCAGCATAATTATTCCTAATTTTTGTGAGCGTTTTCTAAGCTCCTTGCATAACGTGAAGCCGTCCATTCCCGGCATTGATATATCAAGTAAAGCTATGTCAAAGCCTTTACGGTCACTGTCGAAAATTTCAAGAGCTTCTTTTCCTGAGCAGGCTTCGACTGTTTCGTAGCCGACACGGCGAAGATTTATAACTTCAAACTCGCGAATGTTTTGTTCGTCTTCAACAATCAGAATTCTTTTCATTGTTTTCCTCCCTTTGAGACTATTCGGGTTATTCACCGCTTATTATAGTTGAATTTATTAAATGAAAATTTTGCTTTAAATATTCTATATTTGGGGTTAAAGCACTGTTGCTGAGTTTTACAACATAGACATTTTCCAAGGTACGCATCAGCTCAATATAATTTTCAAATTTATCGCTTGTAAAGGTTTTCAGTGGGATTTTTTGAATGCGCAATATTTCCTCACCGAGTTCATGTGTAGTATTATCCCATCTGTAAAAAATGCGTTGATAAATGTCGGTAACACGTTCAACTGCAAAACTTTCTACTAAATTTTCAGGCAAATTCAAATAATAGCCATCAGTAAAATTTATTACTGTATATGCTATCGGTGTTAATGCTCTTCCGTCAAAGCTGTGCCAAACGGTCATATAGGCGCTTTCTGTATCCGAGTTTTCGCCGGCCATAGGAATTTTCTTTGCAAGAGGTATGTCAACACAGCCATCTTTATTATAATCATCTGACCGAACGGCCGAAGCTCTAAGTGTCACGGTGTGTTCACCTTCGGCATTTAAACTAAAAGCTGATAAGAGCTTGCCTTCTTTTAAATAAAGAATTTCCGTTATAAGACCGGTTGCCTTTTCAGCATCAATAAAAACAGCATTTTGTCCGTCGGTAAATTGTGAAACAACCGGTTCATGATATTTTGTTACATTTCCATCAAGAGTGCAAACGCTTTTTTCGGTAAATCCACCCTCACTCAAAGACAATAAGGTTGCTGTTGAGCTTTTGGTTGCGCTGTTGTAATATACAGCAATTAACTCGCTGATACCATCATCGTCAAGATCACATGCGGTGTAAACCGAACAGTTGGCTTTGGTTACCTCTTGTAAAACACCGAAATCAATACTGTAAACCGACAATTGATTATCAGAGGCAGAGTATCTGCTCCAATTAACTAAAATTTTAGGCACAGCACTTTGGTCGAGGTTTTCAAAAGAAACCGATTCCACGCCAGCACAATCCACCTGTAAATCGGAAACAGAGACCCATTTTTCGCCGTCCCAGTTAATATAGTTTATATGCATTATAGTTGTTTTGTCGTCGGTTTCGGTGCTGTAAAAAGCAAAAGCCTCTATTTTTTGGTCGTTATCTATATCATTAGTAATAATTGCAGAACGGTATTCACCAGACGATGGATAGCATAAGTTTATCGATTGGCCCACCGATTTTTCGAGTGCAAGCTGAATATCATAAAGCTCACCTGAAGGCTTTGGAGGATGTATATTATCGGCTATATGAAATGTTGTACTAGAGCAAGCATTAAAGCTTAGAAAAAGAAGAATCACAAAGACAAGCATAAGCAAGCGTTTCATTTAACCACATCCTTTAAACGTAAAATTAACAACCAATGTTCA
>JAZSAC010000077.1:0-34089 GCA_045601645.1 Acutalibacteraceae bacterium
TATGCTGAAGAGGTGTATGATTTGATAGAAAATAATAATAAAGATATAAATAATCAAAATGATAATATAAAAGACAATATAAAGGGGCCGAATTTTCAACGTTCTTTTTCCGGCACATATGGGCAGTGTGACGATAAGGATTTTGAGCATGAAAAGTCTGAATATGAAAAAAAGCAGGAAAAGCAATTTTTTACTGTTGAAGATTTTAAACACCGAAATGATATTTGGCGGCTTGGCAATGCTGTCGGCTTGGCAGCAGTGTTGTTTTTTGTAGGAAATTTTGTTTTACAATGGCTGTTTTCCAAATTGGCAATTATTATTGCAGGGGAAGGCTGGTTGTATAAATGGGCTTGTGAACCAAATAATTTATATATAATTTCCGGAATATGCAATATATTAGTTTTGACAGTGCCGTATTTTATTATGCAAAAAATCACAGGTATACGTTTAAGTGATGTTATATCATTTAAAGTTTCGGCTAAGTCTAATGCAATACCGATTATTATGTTGGGTATCGGTGTAAGTGCGATAAGTGATGTAGGCTCATCATATTTTAATTCGGTTTTAAAAAGCCTCTTTAATATAACGGTAAAAAGCAGTGCGCCACCGTATAGTATGGGTTTGAAATCGTTTTTATTAATGTTTTTATTAGTAGGAATTTTGCCCGCTGTTTTGGAAGAATTTGCAATGCGCGGTGTAGTTTTAGGAACAGTGCGTAAATATTTCGAAGAGTCAACAGCAATACTTATTTCCTCGGTGATTTTTGCAATGTTACATGGTAATCTTTACCAGATTCCGTTTGCTTTTGTAATGGGAATTGTGCTTGCATATGCTACTGTTTATACCGGTTCAATAGTTCCCGCCATGGTAATACATTGTTTGGTTAATACAGGCTCGGTAGTAGTGTATTTTGCTACATCGGTAATGTCACCGCTTTTTTCAAATCTGGTATCATTACTATATTTATTAGTAAGATTACTTGTCGGCATATGCGGATTTGTTATGCTTGTTAAAGCAGATGTGAATGCCTTAAGATTGAAAGGCTGTGGTGAAAGGTTGTTTAAAGATGTTTTTTTGTTTTTCACTTCACCTTGGATAATAGTGTTTATATTATTAACAATTTATCAAATTATATCAGTGCAGTTTTAGGTGAAAAAATGAGAAAGTATATGGAGCAAGCCATATTATTGGCACAAGAGGCCGGATTAGAGGGTGAAATACCGGTAGGAGCAGTTATTGTCCAAAACGGTGAGATAATAGCAACCGGACGTAATAGGCGCGAAACCGAGAAGAATGCGTTGGGACATGCTGAAATAGAGGCAATTTATAACGCTTGTAAGAGGTTGGGCAGATGGAGATTGGATGATTGTGAATTATATGTTACATTAGAACCATGCCCGATGTGCGCCGGTGCAATTATAAATGCAAGATTTAAAAAACTTGTTTATGGTGCATATGACGACAAAGCCGGCTCGTGTGATTCAGTGGTCAACCTGTTTTCGTTGCCGTATAATCACAAGCCTGAGATATGGTCGGGAATATGCGAGCAGGAATGTTCAAAGATATTGTCAGACTTTTTTAAAAATATGAGGTGATAGAGTGGCGTTAACCGAGAAACCTTCATACATAAAAGAGCCGACCGACCTGCAATGCGGTCAGGCTGTTTTAGCAATGCTTTCCGATAGCACGGTAGACGAAATCATTCGGCTTTGTGGGAATGACAGGGAAACCACTTTAAACGATATGTTTGCGGTTTTGGACATGCTAGGCATTAGGTATAAAAGAAAAAGGGTTGAGGTTTTTGAAAAATCACAATTGCCGAGCATTTGTATTTTAAGTCTTGAAACGCCGAGATGTTGGCATTGGTCGCTGTTTTTTGAAGGGGTTTTTTACGACCCTGAGCATGGAGTGTCGGGAGATTTTCCGGAAAGCAAAAGAAAGTATTATTGGGAAATAATGAGGAATTGATAATGTATATTATGGCTGTTGATGTAGGAAAGGCAAGAACCGGTATTGCTTTGAGTGACGTGGGTGAAACATTTGCTTTTCCCAAGTGTGTTATAACTGAGTATAATGAAGATAAAATGATTGAAAAGGTATCTGAAAAGGCAAAAGAATTAGGTGCGCAAATGATTGTGGTTGGTTTGCCTAAAAACATGGATGGCAGTGAGGGCTTTAAGGCACAGGAGTGTATTACTGTGGCACAAAAGCTGAGGGAAATTACAGGTCTGCCGGTCGAAATGCAGGACGAACGTTGCACCACAGTAAGTGCACATACTTTACTTAATTACAGCAATACCAAGGGCAAGAAACGAAAAGCTACGGTTGATGCCGTAGCCGCAACTTTGATATTAGAGGATTTTATGCGACGCAGAGAAAATGAAGCAAAAAATAAAAACACTACTTGATATAAAATTTAAAGTATGATAGAATAGCGTTTGATGTTTGCGACAGAGTAAAGCTTTGTCATACTAATAATTCCGGAGGAGTATGTTATGTCAGGACATTCTAAATGGAGTACCATAAAGAGAAAAAAAGAAAAAACCGATCAAGCAAGAGCTAAGGTATTTACCAGAATAGGAAGAGAGCTTGCAATGGTAGTTCGCGCGGGAGGACCGGACCCTAACGTAAACGGAAAGCTGCGTGACGTTATAGCTAAAGCTAAAGCTAATAATGTACCTAACGATAATATTGACCGTATTATAAAAAAGGCTGCCGGTGAACAGGGCGGTGCAGAATATGAGGCATTGGTTTATGAGGGGTATGGTCCGGCAGGGGTTGCAGTTATCGTTGAAACCCTAACCGATAATCGCAATCGTACAGCAGGCGAAATGCGTCATTATTTTGATAAATGCGGTGGAAATTTAGGTCAATCAGGTTCAGTTATGTTCATGTTTCAGCATAAAGGCCTTATTGTTATTGAGGGTGAAGGTCTTAATGAGGATAAGGTTATGGAGGATGCTTTGGATGCCGGTGCAGATGATTTCAATTTCGACGGAGATATATTTGAAATCTCGACTGATGTAAATTCTGTAGGCGAAGTCAGTGAAGCTTTAGCGGCAAAGGGATATACCTTTGTATCGGCAGAACCTGCATATGTTCCTGCTACAACCACAGCAATTGACGACCCCGAGCTTATTGCAAAAATGGAAAAGCTTATAGATATGCTTGATGAAAATGATGACGTTCAAAACGTATGGCATAATTGGGAAAATTCGGATGCCGAATAATCGTAAAATTTAATTGGTTATAATTTGTTCTTGATTTTTTTGAATTTTGTGATAGAATTGTTTTGTAATCAGGTAACTGAAATAACTTGTAACGGAGGTGTAAATGATGGCATACGCTATTTCTGACGAATGCATCAGTTGCGGCGCATGTGCTGCCGCTTGTCCTGTAGAGGCAATCTCTGAGGGAGACGGCAAGTTCGTGATTGACGAAGAAAAGTGCATTAGCTGCGGTTCTTGCGCAGACGGTTGTCCTGTAGAGGCAATCTCTAATAATTAATTTTAAGCAAGATGTAATTTACATAACCGAAGGGGAAGCCCTTCGGTTTTTATTTTTATTTTGGAATGATAATAAAGGACCGAAAAGTTTATTTTAAAAGAGATTTTAGTATATGATTTTAAATACGTGCATGAAATAATATGTTATAAAAAAGGGATAATATTTTGTAAAGTGTGTGTTTTTACGACAAGCTTAAATAACAAACCGAAAAAACATTACAATAATGCTGAATATAGATAAAATAATATTGGTGTTTAGAGGTTAAAAGTATTGTAATTTATAAAAAAGTATGTTAAAATATTTAACAAGTATGATAAAATATTGAACAAGTTTGCTGTAGGAGGGAATCAATATAAAAATTACATTTATAGGTGCCGCACATGAGGTGACAGGAAGCTGTACATTGATAGAAAATGCCGGAAAATTTTATATTGTAGATTGCGGTATGGAACAGGGCAGAGATGAGTTTGAAAACGTTGCATTGCCAATAGAACCTTCTATGATTGAGGCTGTTTTTCTTACACACGCACATATTGACCATTCGGGAATGTTGCCGAAGCTTGTAAAAGACGGTTTTCGGGGCAAAATATTTGCTACCGAGACAACCTGTGATTTAACAAGTATAATGTTGGCCGACTCTGCTCATATACAGATGCAGGAGGCACAGTGGAAAACGCGAAAGGCTATGCGCAAGGGTGAACCGTCAGTCGAACCTATTTATGATATAAATCATGTTGCAGAGACCGTTAAATTATTTAGGGGCTGTCGTTACGGTGATACCTACAAAGCCTCTGAGGATATATATGTAAGATTTACTGATGTGGGACATTTATTGGGTTCTTCTAGTGTAGAACTTTGGTTGACCGAGGGTGAAGAACATAAAAAAATTGTTTTCAGCGGTGATTTGGGAAATATCAATCAACCTATTCTTAAAAATCCTAAAACAGTCGATGGTGCCGATTATCTTATTATTGAATCAACATATGGAAATCGTTTGCATGAACGACCGAAGGATACACTTTCTGAATTAGCAGATATAATTAAGAAAACCTTTGACCGAGGCGGGAATATTATAATACCTTCGTTTGCGGTTGGAAGAACTCAGGAAATGTTGTATGCTATAAGAGAATTAAAACAGAACGGAACCTTGCAAAAATACGGCAATTTTCCATGTTATATTGACAGTCCTCTTGCTGTTGAAGCGACGCGAGTTTTTCTTCAATGCCCTAAAGATTGTTTTGATGAAGAAACACTTGCTGTATTTGAATCGGGAAATAATCCGCTTTGGTTTGAGGGAGTTACGCTTTCGGTAACATCTGATGATTCTAAGGCTGTAAACTTTGATGAGAGATGTAAGATTATTATATCTGCAAGCGGAATGTGTGAGGCAGGACGAATCAGACATCATTTAAAGCATAATCTTTGGAAAAAAGAAAACACAATATTGTTTGTAGGTTATCAAGCCGAAGGCTCTTTAGGAAGAAAACTTATCAACGGTGAAAAACAGATTAAGCTTTTTGGTGAGGATATAACGGTAAATGCCGAAATTGCCTCGCTTCACGGGACCAGCGGTCACGCAGATAAAAACGGTCTTATTGATTGGGTTAAGGGTTTTAAGACCGTTCCTTCGACAATTTTTGTTAATCATGGTGAGCCTGAAGCCTGTGAAGAATTGCGAGATACTCTTAAGGATTTGTTTTCGGTTAAAGTTTTCGCACCGTACAGCGGTGCAGAGTATGACCTTTTAAGCGGAGAGGTGCTGCATGATGCACAGCCTGTAAAGGTGGTTATGCGCTCTAAAGGCGGAGATGAGTCGGTATCCCTTTTCCATAATCTTTGGAAGGTGTATGAGCAGTTGGGTAAAAAAATTGAGAGCTGTAAAGGAAAAACCAATAAAGAAATCAGAAAGATAATAAGAACAATAAAAGATGTTACGGAAAAAATCGGATAAAGGAGATTGGTGCAATGTATAAAAAGGAAGAAATTCTTCAACCTCTGAAAAACATTTTCGGTGGTGTATCATTGCCGCATAATAAAGGAACAGCTGAAATGCAATCGGTAATAATGCCTGCACCCACAAAGGTTGCAATAGCTATGCAACAGCATATAGGTGCGCAGTGTACCCCTTGTGTAAACAAAGGAGATAAGGTATATGTAGGCACTAAAATTGCCGATAGCGAAAAGTTTGTCAGTGCACCGATTCATTCAAGTGTTTCAGGTATAGTAAGCGGTTTTGGTACGTGTCTTTTGCCAACGGGAAAAACCTGCGAAACGGTTATTATTGAATCGGACGGAAATATGACACCCGACCCGAATTTACAGCCGGTTGAAATAAAAAATGCGGAGGATTTAGTTAACGCTGCAAAAAATTCGGGATTGGTCGGTTTAGGCGGCGCCGGTTTTCCGTCACATGTTAAATTAAAAATAGATGGAAATAATCCTCCTGATACGTTAATTGTTAACTGTGCTGAATGTGAACCATATATAACATCTGACTATCGTGAGTGTATAGAAAACACCGAAAACATTCTTGAAGGTGTTTATTTGTTGAAAGAGATGCTTGGATTTAAGCAGGTTATTATATGCGTAGAATCTAATAAGCCTAAAGCAATAGAAGCACTTTATCGCGTTGCTTCAAGTTCAAAAGATATTGATAACAGTGTTAAATTGATGAGGTTAAAAACACGCTATCCTCAGGGTGCAGAAAAAATGCTTATTTATACCGCAACGGGAAGAAAACTTCCGTTGGGCAAGCTTCCGATTGATGTTGGATGTGTAGTTATGAATATTACAAGTATATCGGTTTTAAATAAGTATATAAAAACAGGTATGCCGTTAGTATCAAAAATAATCACGGTTGATGGTAATGCTGTAAATAAACCGCAAAATGTTTGTGTTCCCATAGGAACGTCGATAGAGGATGTTATCAATTTTTGCGGTGGATATAAAAGGTCTGCCAAAAAGATACTTTATGGTGGACCTATGATGGGCATTTCGGTTGCTGACACCTCAAGTACTATATTAAAGCAAAACAATGCATTGCTTGTATTTGACCGTAAGCAAGCTGAAAAAAAACAAGAAACCCCCTGTATACGCTGTGGAAGATGTGCGGCTGTCTGCCCTGTAAGGATTCAGCCATTAGAAATCGAACCGGCTTTCAGAGTAGGTGACCTTGACAGAGTTAAGGCATTACATGTTGATTATTGTATAGAATGTGGTTGCTGCTCTTATATATGCCCGGCAAAGCGTTATTTGACACAGGTAATGAGCATGGCTAAAAATGAACTAAAAAACAGAAAGCAGGGTGAGTAAGATGGAGAAATTTTCAGTTTCATATTCACCTCATATATCGCATGAGGATTCCTCTAGAGGAATAATGACAGATGTTATTATTGCATTATTACCGGCAACTGTTGCAGGTTGTATTTTGTTTGGCTGGAATGCCTTATTTGTGGTTTTAGTTTGTGTTGGAGTTGCTGTTTTAGCTGAGTATATTTGCTGTAAAATCATGAAAAAGGACGTTTCTATCGGAGATTGTTCGGCTGCCGTAACAGGACTTATTTTAGCTCTTAATCTCCCGCCGGAAATTCCGCTTTGGATAGCGGCAATAGGAAGTATAGTTGCAATTGTTGTCGTGAAGCAGATGTTTGGCGGTATCGGGCATAATTTTGCAAATCCCGCTATAACTGCACGTATTGTACTTTTGGTTTCTTTCCCTACGGCTATGAGTCAGTATATTGCACCGTTTGGTAATAATTCAAGTATTATAACAAGTGCAACCGATGCTTTGACAACAGCAACACCCTTAAGCTATACAGCAATGTCTTCGGATTATTACACCTATAAACAGCTGTTTATGGGACAAGTTCCAGGTTGTATAGGAGAAACCTTTAAGTTGCTTATAATATTAGGGGGAATATATCTTATTATTCGACGAGTAATAACACCGGTTACGCCGGTATGTTTTATAGGTACGGTTGCATTGCTTTCGTGGATTTTCGGTGACGACCCATTATATATGATACTTTCGGGCGGGTTGATGCTGGGTGCATTTTTCATGGCAACTGATTATGTTACAAGTCCTATAAATTGGAAAGGGCATATTATTTTCGGTGTTGGTTGTGGAGTTATAACCTTTGTTATCCGACATTTTGGGCATTTGCCTGAGGGTGTATCATATGCAATTCTTGTTATGAATTTATTTGTACCGTATATTAACAAGATTACGATGCCGAAACCTTTTGGTTGGGAGGCAGAAAAATGAAAAAATTTAAAGCAATAATTATTCCGACTGTTATTTTAACATTGATTTGCGGTATTTCTGCGGCAGGTCTAGGGTTTACTAACAGCCTTACTGCTAAACGAATAGAAAACTCGCAAACAATGGCAGAAGAGAAGGCAATGAAACGAATTATTTCTGCTGATAGTTACAGTAAAAAAACGTATTTTGACGGTACAAAAAGTTATGAATATAATTTAGCCGCATCTGAAAGCGGAGATGTTTTGGGTTATATAATAACTACAACGGCTAACGGGTACGGCGGTCAAGTTAGGGTAATGGTTGGTATTGGCAGTGATTCTAAAATAAAAGCGATAGAGGTTGTTGACGTTTCCAGTGAAACACCTGGGCTTGGTCAAAATGCAAACAATAAGACCTTTTGGTCTGAATTTGAGGGAAAAGAATCAGGCGTCGGTGTTGCAAAGTCTAACCCATCAGGAAATCAGGTCAAGGCAATTACAGGTGCAACAATTACATCTAAGGCTGTTGCAAGCTGCATTAATAATGCGTTTGAAATTTATGAAAAGATAACAAGGGAGGGCGGTGTGTGATGGCTGATAATAGTAAGCTCTCAATAGTAACAAAAGGCTTTTTAAAAGAAAATCCAACTTTTCGTTTGGTGCTTGGAACATGCCCAACGCTTGCTATTACCACAGCAGCAGTTAACGGTATTGGTATGGGTGTTGCTGCAACATTGGTGCTCATAGGTTCTAATGTTGTAATATCGGCATTAAGAAATGTAATTCCCGACAAGGTGAGGATTCCCGCATATATAACTATTATAGCCGCTTTTGTTTCGATAGTACAAATGCTTGTTAAGGCGTTTTTACCTACAATTGACAATGCATTAGGAATATACCTGCCGCTTATAGTTGTTAACTGCATTATTCTTGCACGTGCAGAGATGTTTGCGTCTAAAAATAAGGTTTTTCTGTCAATTCTTGATGGTTTGGGAATGGGAATAGGCTTTACTGCAGCATTAACCTTGATGGGAATGATTCGTGAGCTTATAGGTGTTGGTTCGATTTTCGGTCTTCCTATAACTAAGGGCGCAATTGAGCCTATGCTTATATTCATACTTCCTCCCGGCGGATTTTTTGTGTTTGGAATTTTGGTAGCTCTTTCCAATAAATTAGCTGTAAAAGCGGGTAAAAAGCCGGTTAAGAGTTTAGGCTGCGGTGGTTGTAATGGATGTAATGGCTGTGAGTCAGAATGTGGTGGTAATCCCATTGCATCTGAAAACGGTGCAGTTGTTTCTGACATTGCTGAGGTTACTAATGCCGATATTGCCAATGAAAATTCTGAGGAATACCCCAAAAATGAGGCTGTAACCACAGTTGAAGGCACTAAAAATGTTGATGTAAATATGCGCACCGAAGCAGCTAAGGTTGAAAAGGCAGATAGAGAACCTAAGGAAGAGGAGGCTCCTAAAAATGAGTAATATTATTACAATAGTTTTGGCGGGGATTCTTACCGAAAACATGGTTCTTGCAAAGTTTTTAGGTATTTGTCCGTTCCTTGGCGTTTCAAAGAAAACTAATACTGCGGTAAGTATGGGTATTGCGGTAACCTTGGTTATGATTATAGCTACTGTTGTAACCTATCCTATACATGCATATTTATTGGTTCCTAATGATTTGGAGTATTTGCAGACAATTGTATTTATTTTAGTTATTGCTGCACTTGTGCAGCTGTTGGAAACAGTTTTGAAAAAATATATTCCACCGCTTTATAAGGCATTGGGAATATATCTGCCTTTGATTACTACTAATTGTGCAGTGTTGGGTATTACTTTGTTGAATTTTACAAATGTTCGTATTACCAATTTTACCGAAGCTTTGTTTAATGCTTTGGGTGCCGGCTTAGGATTTTTGTTGGCAATGTTTATTTTTGCCGGTGTTCGTTCAAGATTAGAGACGAGCAATATTCCCGAATGTCTTAAAGGCTTGCCGATAACCTTGATTTCGGCAGCTATTGTTTCTTTATCGTTTCTCGGTTTCTCGGGAATAGTAGGTTAGGGGGTAAAATATATGAATCCTATTTTACTTGCTACTATAATCGTTGCAGGCGTAGGTTTGATTGCGGGTTTAGTGTTGGCAATAGCCTCAATTTTTATGGAGGTTAAGAATGATGAGCGCTTTGACAAGGTACGTGCGCTTTTGCCGGGTGTTAACTGCGGTGCATGTGGCTTTTCTGGCTGTGACAGTTATGCCGAGGCTTTAATAGAAGGCAAAACAAAAGCCGGACTTTGTGCTCCCGGCGGTGTTGAAATAAACCAACAAATAGGAGAAATTCTAGGCGTTTCTGTCGAACATGTAGAGCCAAAAATGGCGGTTGTTCAATGTAACGGCACATGCAAAAGCGTTGGAAACAAAATGTTATATACAGGAGTTCAAACCTGTAAAGCCGCTAATATGTTGTATTCAGGAACGCTTGCATGTAATTTCGGCTGTTTGGGATTAGGAGATTGTCAAAAAGCTTGTCAATACGGAGCAATTTCTGTAAGAGATGGCGTTGCCGTGGTGGACACGGAAAAATGTACTGCGTGCAGTGCATGTGTAAAGACATGTCCTAAAGGTTTAATTGAGCTTATGCCAAGGAGCAGCACTTTCGCTAAGGTTATATGTTCGAATATGGATAAGGGAGCTGTTGCGAGAAAGGTATGTGAGGTTGCTTGCATCGGTTGCGGCAAGTGCGTAAAATCTTGTGAATATGGGGCTGTAACTCTTAAAGATAATCTTGCTCGTATTGACCCTTATAAATGTACAGCATGTAAAGAATGTGTAGAAAACTGTCCAACAGGATGTATTTCTTTTTAACTCGAACAAAAAAGTCCTTTACAAATCGGTTTTGCTGTGTTATAATACGCATTAGTCTCAATATTATTGTGGCAAAATACCGTTGCCTGAGTTTTCGGAGTAAGCCTGTTTAGGAGTTCACCAACCGATTGCACGGGTATCGGCGAATAGAAATTATGAAAGGGTGAAATCAATGCTTAAAGAGGAAAAGAATCAGATTATTACTGAATATGCAACTCACGAGGGTGACACAGGTTCTCCTGAAGTACAGATTGCTGTTCTCACACGTCGTATCAATGACCTCACAGAGCATCTTAAAGCAAATACTCACGACCATCATTCACGTCGTGGCTTGCTTAAGATGGTTGGTCACAGACGTAATCTTCTTGCTTACTTGCAGAAGAAAGATATTGAGAGATATCGTTCTATCGTATCGAGACTTGGTCTCCGTAAGTAATAACAAGTGGGCCGACCGATTTTATCGGTCGGCTTGATTTACTTTTTCAGTGTAGTAGAAATTAGGTTGTTTATAAGGGGTGTGCTATATTTAGCAGTGAATCGAATGCTTGAATTTTTTTGTTTGAGCATCGGATTTATTGCTAAAAAAGCACCCTTATAGAAATAAAATTTATTTTTGGAAGGTGTAAAGAATGAGCGAAATTAAAAAATTAGAGTTTAATAACTACAAGGTTTATGAAACCGTTCTTGCTGGCAGACCGTTAAAGCTTGAAACCGGTATGATGTGCGGATTATCTAACGCTTCGGTTTTAGCAACCTATGGTGAAACTTCGGTGTTGTGTAATGTTACCGCATCTGCAAAACCTCGTGAAGGGGTAGACTTTTTTCCTTTGTCAGTAGATTATGAAGAAAAAATGTATTCGGTTGGTCGTATTCCCGGCTCTTTTCAAAGACGTGAATCAAGACCCAGCGAAAAGGCTATTCTCACTTCTAGATGTATTGACCGTCCGATTCGTCCGTTGTTCCCTAAGGACATGAGAAACGATTGCTCGGTTGTTGCTACGGTTATGTCGGTTGACCCTGATTGTAGCCCCGAGGTTACTGCAATGATAGGTGTTTCTGCTGCTATTGCTATTTCGGATATTCCTTGGGATGGCCCTGTAAGTGGTGTTAAAGTTGGTCTTGTTGATGGTGAAATTATCATTAATCCAACACTTGACGAGAGAGAAAAGAGTGAAATGGACGTTACGGTTGCTTCTACCGGCGAATTGGTCGCTATGATTGAAGCAGGAGCTAATGAGGTTTCTGATGAGTTAATGTTTGAAGCTATAATGAAGGCTCATGACGTTAACAAAGAGGTCGTAAAGTTTATAGATGGCATTGTTGCCGAAATTGGCAAACCTAAGTTTGAATTTGAGTCGAACGACCCTGATCCGGAAATTATGGCTGAAATCGAAAGCTTTTGCATAGAGGATGTTAAGAAAGCACTTGATACAGACGATAAATTGGTTCGTGATGCTGCACTTTTGCCTATATATGCCGCTGTTCACGAAAAATTTGACAAGCGTTTTGAAGGTAATGAAGCAAAATTGGATGAGATTATGTATCTTGTTCAAAAGCATGTAGTAAGAGCTTGGCTTAAAGATGAGCACAAGCGTGTTGACGGAAGAGGCATTGATGAAATTCGTCCGCTTAATGCAAAGGTTGACCTGTTGCCGAGAGTACATGGTTCGGGTATGTTTACGCGCGGTCAAACTCAGGTTTTATCTGTAGCCACCTTGGCTCCCGTAAGTGAGGCTCAAAAGTTGGATGGTCTTGATGAAGAAATTGAAAAGAGATATATTCATCACTACAATTTCCCGTCCTATTCTGTTGGTGAAACCAAGCCTTCAAGGGGACCGGGCAGACGTGAAATAGGTCATGGCGCATTGGCAGAACGTGCATTATTGCCTGTAATTCCGTCGGTTGACGAATTCCCTTATACAATTCGTGTTGTTTCAGAGGTTCTTTCGTCTAACGGTTCAACCTCACAAGGCTCTGTCTGCGGCTCAACATTAGCACTTATGGCGGCAGGCGTTCCGATTAAAGCACCTGTTGCAGGTATTTCCTGCGGTCTTATCACCGGTGATGAGGGTGTTAAGGGCGACTTTATGACCATGGTTGATATACAAGGTCTTGAGGATTTTTATGGAGATATGGACTTTAAGGTGGCAGGTACTAAAAAGGGTATTACCGCCATTCAAATGGACTTGAAGGTACATGGACTTACTCCTGAAATTATAAAAGAGGCTTTTGCAAAAACACATAAGGCACGTAATTATATACTTGATGAAATCATGCTTCCTGTTATTGCTGAGCCACGTGCAGAGCTTTCGAAGTATGCACCTAAGATGCTCACAATGTCGATAAATCCTGAAAAAATAGGTGATGTTATCGGTAAACAGGGCAAGGTTATTCAAAAGCTTCAGGAATTGTTTGATTGCGTAATTAACATTGAAGAGGATGGACGTGTATTTATTTCTACACTTGATACCGATAAGGGCGCAGCTGTTATAGATGTTATTGATATTATTGCAAAAGGCCCTGAGGTAGGTGCTTTCTATCAAGGCACTGTCACCAGAATTATGGAATTCGGTGCATTTGTTGAAATTGCACCCGGTGTTGAAGGCCTTGTTCATGTTTCCAAGCTTGATGTTAAGCGTGTAGAAAAGGTTGAGGACGTTGTTTCGGTTGGTGACATTATAAAGGTTAAGGTAACCGAAATTGATGACCGTGACAGAATAAATCTTTCTCGCCGCGATGCTTTGGTTGAGCTTGACGGAATGACCGTTGTTGATGATGCTAACGATAACGAGCGTCGCCCGAAAAAAGAAGGCGGACGTTCGGGATTTAGAACAAAAAAACAATAAAATAAAATCCGAAGCAAACTTGCTTCGGATTTGTTTTTTTTCTCTTGAAAAAGAAATAAAAAACCGTTGTTATTGTATTATATTACTTGCAATGATAACGGTTTTGTTGTATAATATTTAAGAATATGGAGAGGTATACCTATTGGGAGATTTGAAAATTGGAAAATACTGATTTTGAAAATAAAAATGCTGTTGAAATAGAACGTCAAAAGGGGTTTGCAAAACGTGTTTATGAAATACTAGAAAGCAAATATTCCCACAAGCCTCTTGCTTTTGTACATACATACGGTTGTCAACAAAATGTTAGTGACAGTGAGCGCCTCAAAGGGTATTTAGAGCTTATGGGGTATGGCTTTACCGATAGCTTGGAAAATGCAGATTTGGTTCTTTATAATACATGTGCCGTGCGCGAACATGCTGAAGCGAGAGTGTTTGGAAACATAGGTATTTTAAAGGCACAAAAAAAGCAAAGGCCCGAAATGATTATATGTGTATGCGGATGCATGGCTCAGCAAAAACAAGTTTCGGAAAAAATAAAAAAAAGCTATCCTTATGTTGATGTGCTTTTTGGCACACAGGTTAGGCATAGGTTTCCGGAATTTGTTTATCGCAGATTAACTGAAGGTAAACGTATTTTTGAAAATTCTGAAACAGAAAACGTCTTTTATGAGGGCATACCGTTACACCGTGACAAAAGCTTTAAAGCTTGGTTACCTATTATGCAGGGGTGCAATAATTTTTGTACATATTGTATTGTGCCGTATGTAAGAGGAAGAGAACATTCACGTGAGCCCGAGGCGGTTATAGCAGAGGCGAAAATGTTAATTGCCGATGGTGCTAAAGAAATAATGCTTTTAGGTCAAAATGTTAATTCTTATGGCAGGGGCAATCGCCATGAAATGAATTTTGCTCAATTATTGCGAGAAATAAACGCTTTAGAGGGCGACTTTAGAATAAGGTTTATGACCTCACATCCTAAAGATTGTTCTGATGAGTTATTGGTTGCAATGAGTGAATGTGAAAAGGTCGAAAAGCATTTGCATTTGCCGGTACAGTGTGGCAGTAACCGAATTTTAGAAAAAATGAATCGTCGGTATACCGTTGAAAATTATTTGAAGTTAATTGACCGTGCGAGACAGCTGATGCCTAATATTCAATTTACAAGTGATATTATCGTAGGGTTCCCTGATGAAACAGAAGAAGATTTCAAAAAAACGGTTGAGCTTGTAAGAAAAGTTGGGTACTATTCTTTGTTTACTTTTATTTTCTCACCGCGCCCCGGCACTCCTGCGTCAGATATGCCTATCAAAGAGAGTAAAGGTGATATTTCGCGAAGGTTCGCTGAACTTTTAAAGGTGCAGGAGGAAATTTCCAATAAAACGGACGCTTCATTAGTGGGCAGTAGGGTAAGGTTGCTTTGTGATGAGGCTGAGGGTGAAAAAATTTCAGGTCATTCCTCTGAAAATTTAGTTGTTTATATAGATGGCGCAGAGGATTTAATAGGCACCTTTGTTGATGTTGAAATAACGGCGTTCGATAAAGTGCTTTTAGGAAAAATTATAGATTAAGGAGATTATAAAATGGATATTATTGAGGCAGCAAGACAGCTTGGAGCAGCTATGCAAGAGGATGAAAGATATAAGAATTATATTGAGGCACGTCTTAACAGTGATAAAGACGAAGCTTTACAGGCTCTGATTGGTGAGTTTAATCTTGCAAAAATGTCTATTGATAATGAGCTTGAAAAAAATGACGAAAAGGACAGTGAAAAGATTAAGGATTTTAATCTTACTTTAAGAAAGCTTTACGGTCAAATAATGTGTAATGACAGTATGATGGCTTATAACAAAGCAAAGCAGGAATTTGAGGCTGTTATGCAAAGGGTTAACGGTATTATTGAACTTTGTTCAGAGGGTGAAGACCCGAAAACCTGTGAACCTGCAGTCGGTTGTACAGGAAGCTGTGCAACCTGTGGCGGTTGCCATTAGTTTAAACGGTCGTTTTATATTAGTTGCTTTAAAAGAGGGTGAATCTGTTGGGTGAAATGTCGCCGATGATGCGTCAGTATCTTGAGACTAAAGAGCAAAATAAAAATTGTTTACTATTCTTCCGTGTCGGAGATTTTTATGAGATGTTCTTTGACGATGCTATTACTGCTTCGCGAGAGCTGGATTTAGTGCTTACGGGTAAGGATTGCGGACTTGAGGAAAGAGCGCCAATGTGCGGTGTTCCATACCATAGCTGTGAAAGCTATATTGCACGTCTTATCGAAAAAGGATATCGTGTTGCTATATGTGAACAAACCGAAGACCCGGCAACTGCTAAGGGTTTGGTTAAGAGAGATGTTATTCGTATTGTTACACCCGGTACAGTTTTAGAAGAAAGTATGCTTGACGAAGCCAAAAACAATTACCTTGCAGTATTGATTTTTGATAAATCAAGTTATGCTCTTTGCTTTATAGATGCTTCAACAGGTACTGTAAGCCTGACGGAAATCAAAGGTGCTGATGCTGAGCAACGTGTTATAGGTGAGCTTGGCAGATTTAATCCCAAAGAGTTGGTTACAGTAAACACTCTTATAAAGCGGGATAATATTAGTAAATTTATTTCAGAAAGATTGCAATGCTGTGTTACCTTTGTTGATGAAGAAAATTTTGACGAAAGTATTGCCGAAATTGCTGTTTGCCGTCAATTTAATTTAAAAAACCTTTCGGAAAAAGGGTTAGAAGCAGGTTCACTTTCTGTAAGAGCTTTGGGCGCGGCGCTTAATTATCTCGAAAAAACTCAAATGAGTGGAATGGAACGTATACGGGATATAAATATATATACCGACAATCAATTTATGCGGGTTGATGTTACGGCAATGCGCAATCTTGAATTATGTGAAACCATGCGTAGCAAAGAGAAAAAGGGTTCTCTTTTATGGGTGCTGGATAAGACTAAAACAGCCATGGGCAAGCGCCTTATAAGACGGTGGATAAGTCAACCGCTTATGGATACTTTAGAACTGGAATTGAGGTATAACGGTGTTGAAGAATTAACAAATGACACTGTTATAAGGGGTGAAATAAGGGAATTGTCTTCAGGCGTTCATGATATTGAGCGTCTTATGACAAGAATTGTTTACGGAACAGCAGGCGGCAGAGAACTAAGGTCACTATGCTTTACGTTTTCAAAATTACCGCAAATAAAACAGCAATTAGAGGCGTGTCGCAGTAGAATTTTGACAAATGCCGCTAAGGATATTGATTTATTAGAAGATATTTGTGACCTTATCAACCGGGCAATTGTTGATGAGCCGCCGTTTTCGGTACGCGAGGGAGGTATTATCAGAGAAGGTTATGATGAGCAGGTAGATATATTCCGCAGTGACCTTACTGGCGGTAAAAATATTATTGCAAAAATAGAAGCGGATGAGAAGGAAAAGACAGGTATTAAAAATCTAAAAATCCGTTATAATAAGGTTTTTGGATATTATATAGAGGTAACTAATTCTTTTAAGGAAATGGTTCCTGACCATTATATAAGAAAGCAGACGCTTACAAATTGTGAAAGGTATATTACCGACGAGTTAAAGGATATTGAGGCAAGAGTTTTAGGTGCACGTGAACACGGTGCTCATCTTGAATATCAAATTTTCGATTCGGTTCGTAAAACAGTGGCTGAGGCTTTGCCTAGGGTACAGCGTACAGCCGATGCATTGGCCTTGGTTGACGTTTTGGCTTCCTTTGCCGAAACTGCTGTAAAAAACAATTATTGTCGTCCCACAATCAATACCAATGGTAAGCTTAATATCGTTGCAGGCAGACATCCGGTTGTTGAAAGTTTAAGCTCAATGCCGTTTGTTCCTAACGATACGGTGCTTGATAGCAATTCTAACCGATGCGCAATTATTACAGGACCTAATATGGCAGGTAAATCAACCTATATGCGTCAGGTTGCGATAATTGTGCTTATGGCACAAATCGGCTCGTTTGTTCCTGCACAGTCGGCAGATATTTGCATTACCGATGCTATTTTTACGCGTGTCGGTGCTTCAGATGATTTGGCATCTGGGCAATCGACCTTCATGGTGGAAATGAGTGAGGTAGCACACATATTAAAAAATGCTACTAACAGAAGTCTTTTAATACTTGATGAAATCGGAAGAGGAACATCTACTTTTGACGGAATGGCTATTGCAAGGGCTGTTTTAGAGTATGTAAATGACAAGAAAAAAATAGGTGCAAAAACGCTTTTCGCAACTCATTATCATGAATTAACCGAATTGGAAAATCAACTTGAAGGTGTAAAAAATTATAATATTGCTGTAAAAAAGCGCGGTGACGATATAACCTTTTTAAGAAGAATTGTTCGAGGCGGTGCCGATGACAGCTATGGAGTAGAGGTGGCAAAGCTTTCAGGCATTCCAAATCAAGTTATTGAAAAGGCAAAGGAAATTTTGCAAAAGTTTGAAAGCAAAGGCTTACAAGCTACACCGAAAATTTTAGGCGATGAAGCAATGCCTCAATTGACCTTTGTATTGCATGGTGCAAAGCAACTGTTGGAAGAACTGAAGTTGTTAGATGTTAATACATTGACTCCGATTGAATGTATGACGGTTTTAAATGATATCGTTAAAAAAGCAAAAGAATTGCAATGATGAAAAGTGAGGTTTAAAGTGATGAAGATAGGTGGGAGATATAAGCTTATAGGCAAGGTGAAGCGTGCGGTGTTAGACCTAAGCTATGAAGAGGTTTTAAACACCTTCGAAAGTGCTTTGCTCAGTTATTCGAAAAATTCAAGGTTATCGGGAAGCGTTAATCGTGAGACAGGGTCATATAAAATAGAATATAAAATTTTTGATAACAAGAAAAGTGTATATGAAAACTATTGTATGTTAGTTGAAATTACAGAAACCGACGATGGCAGTGCAACGATAGAATATGCCTTTGTTTATGACAGGGCAATCAGTTGGTATACAAGAATTCTTTCGCTTATCTGCTTTGCAGTGCCAATGGCTTCTTCTATTTTAATTTATACATATTTTAATATGCGTAGTTTAATACATTTAGCTGTTTATATTCCGTTACTTCTTATTTCTGCTTTCGGTGTATTTTCATTTATTGGATATAAAGAGAAAAAAGAAAATGTTATGCCTATGGTAAAAGAATTTGAAAAAATGTTGATAGATGTTTTTGACGGAGAATAAAAAATAAGAATTTTTATAAAAGGGAGACCGAAATGGCTGTAATTAATGTGTTACCTAAGCAGGTGGCTGAGCTTATTGCTGCAGGTGAGGTTGTTGAACGTCCGTCCTCGGTTATTAAGGAGCTTGTTGAAAATTCAATAGATGCTAAAGCAACGCTGATTACGGTAGAAATTAAAAACGGCGGTGTTACGTTTATGCGCGTAACTGATAATGGTAGTGGTATTGCGCGTGAGGATGTAGCTACGGCGTTTTTGCGTCATGCAACAAGTAAGGTAAGTGTTGAAAGTGACCTTGAGGCTATAATGACACTGGGGTTTAGAGGCGAGGCGCTGGCAGCAATTTCGTCGGTATCAAAGGTAGAGCTTTTAACCAAAACACAAGACAGTGAAACGGGAACTCTCTATTTGTCTGAGGGTGGCGGAAATATCTCGGTTAATGATGCAGGTTGTCCTAACGGAACGACCATTATTATAAGAGATTTATTTTTTAATACTCCCGCAAGAATGAAGTTTTTAAAAAAAGATGTTGCCGAAGGAAATTCGGTGGCAACAATTATGGAGCATATTGCACTATCGCATCCGGAAATATCATTTAAATTCATAAGAGACGGTAAAAATATATTTACAACAGCGGGTGACGGTAAGCTGATGTCGGCAATATATGCGGTACTTGGCAGACAGTTTGCCGCAACACTTATACCTGTTGAAGGAGAACTCGGAGGCATTAAGGTTTCAGGTTATGTTTGTAAACCTTCAGAATGTAGGCCGAAAAAGAACGCACAATTTGTTTTTTTGAATGGCAGATATGTTCGCTCGGGTACGGTTGCCGCCGCATTAGATGCAGCGTATAAAAATCTTGCAATGGTAGGGCGTTTCCCTGCAGGAGTATTGCATTTGTCTGTGCCGTATGGTGCTGTTGATATAAATGTTCACCCTGCCAAAACAGAGGTAAGGTTTTCTGACGAAAAAAGAGTTTTTGATAGTGTTATGTTCAGCGTTAAAAATGCTATTGCAGCAGGTGACGAACGGCCTGAAATGAAACTCAAACAACGCGGACAGATAAGAATGTCCGCAGAAGAATATCGTCAGTCTGTTATTCCCGATATCAATAAAACAAAAAGCGACCCGATAGCTTCATTTACTAAAATGATTGAAACATCATTAGAACGCAGTGATAAAGCACCGAGTGTTCACTCATCGTTAAAGACCGTAAATAACGAACATGGTATGGTGTCTGATAAAGAAAAAGTAGAACCCAAAAAATCGTATTTTCATTGGTATGATGATTCGAAAAAAGAGACAGATGATGGCCTAGCTGTATTGTCACAAAAAATGACCTATAAAAGCAAGGCTGTTGAAGAGATAGAGGATGTTGCAAAACAAGAACCCAAACCGATAGAAAAAAGTCAAGAAGAAAAACAAATTGATGAAATTATACCCGAAACGGAATATATTGGTGAGGCTTTTTCAACATATATAATTGTGCGTAGAGAACAGAGCTTATTTTTGATAGACAAGCATGCTGCACATGAAAGAATACTTTATAACGAATTGAAGACAAAAGAGCAGCAAACCCCTCAATTATTATTATCGCCTGAGCAGGTAATGCTTAAATATGATGAGCATGAGGCAATTATTCAAAATATCGATTTGCTTGAAAAAGTAGGGTTTGAGGTAGATGATTTCGGTGACAATTCGGTACTTGTAAGGTCAATACCGGCGTTTTTGTCTGGTGAAAATGTAAAGCAACTTTTGCTTGAGGTTGCGGCAAATCTTTTGAGTAAAAATATGGCAGAGATCAGCCGAATGGACAGAATATACGAAACGGTTGCATGTCGCAGTGCCGTTAAAGCGGGTAATCTTTCCTCACCTAAAGAACTTAAGGAGCTTGCCGATAAGGTGCTGTCATCTAAAGAAATTATGTATTGCCCACACGGACGACCTGTTGCTATCGAATTAAAGAAAAGTGAAATTGAAAAACAGTTTGGAAGGATACAATAATGTCCGAAAGAACAAAAATAATTGCTGTTGTCGGTCCGACTGCTTCGGGTAAGACAGCGCTGGGTGTAGATATAGCACTTAATTATTCGGGTGAGGTTATATCCTGTGACTCTATGCAAATTTATAAAAACATGCCAATTGCTTCGGCTGCACCGACGGTTGAAGAGACCAAAGGTGTTTTGCATCATTTAATAGGCATTAAAGAGGCGGTCGAACGCTTTTCGGTTGCGGATTTTATAGAGCTTGCCGAAGAAAAGATAATCGATATAAAAAGCAGAGGCAAGTTGCCGATAATTGTAGGAGGAACAGGTCTTTATATTGATTCGCTCATTAAGGGCGTAAGATTTTCCCAAGAAGACAGCAGTGGCCTTCGTAAGCGGTTAGAGAGCGAGTGTGAGAAAGTAGGTTCACATGTCATGCTTGATAGACTGAGAGCAGTCGATGCCGATGCGGCAGCAAAGCTTCATGTAAATGACCGAAAGAGGATTATCAGAGCGCTTGAAATGTTTGAGCTGTCGGGCAAAACAAAAACCGAGCTTGAGGCAGACTCGATAAAGGAAAGCGGAAAGTACGACACCTTATGGATAGGCATTAGTTATAAAGATAGAGAACTTTTATATAATCGAATAAATAAACGCATAGATTTAATGCTTAGTAACGGTCTGTTGGAAGAGGCTGAACAAGCATATAAAGGACAGTGTGGAAAGACATCGGTTCAGGCAATAGGTCATAAGGAGTTTTTCGATTATTTCGACGGTCTTTGTTCGTTAGATGAAGCGATTGAACGTCTTAAAACAGCAACAAGACATTATGCAAAGCGTCAGCTCACATGGTTTAGACGCAATCAAGATATAAAATGGATATATGCTGATTGTACAGATAGTATTTATCAATCGGCAAAGGAGATTATAGAAAAGGAGTGGTGATAATCATGAATAGTAAGGTTTTTAAATGGATAAAAATAGCAGCGGCACTTTTTTTGACTGTTTTTATTTTTTCTCAGTTATATTCTGTTGTCATTAATCCTGTAACCACAGATACAGTATATCCGCATTTAGCATATTCCGGTTATGAAACAAAAGGATTTATCATTCGAAACGAAATGGTTGTTCCGTATGCCGAATCGGGAGTATTAAGTTATGAGGTCTCAAACGGTGGTAGAGTGGCGAAGGGCGGAACCATCGCTTGTTCATATCAAAATTCAAGTGAAGCTGAAATACAGCTTGAAATAGAAGAAATCGAAGAAAAAATTGCTACACTTCAACAAATTCAGGTTTATAACGATATCAATGTTGCTGATTTAAATTCGGTTAACAGCAGCATTAAAAATGCAATTTTTCAAGTTATAGACAGTTCACAGGGCGGTAAGGTTGTTAAAACAAAAGGTAGCGACGTATTGCTTGAAAGTATATCGAGACGTCAAATAATTACAGGTGAGACGAAGGACTTTAATATTCTTATTAACTCACTTAAAGCACAGCTTGAGTCGAAAAAGGCCTCTGCCGTTGCTCCGACCGAAGTGCTCTCGTCACCCCAGTCGGGATATGTTATATATTCGGTTGATGGGTATGAAAACGTTTTTAATTATAATGATTTGGAACAAATCACCACTGAGCAGTTAACCGAAATAAAACCAAATAAGGTTTCGGATGATGCTGTTTGTAAAATTGTAAGTGATTATGAATGGTATATTGCTGCTGTGATGCCGTTTAATGAAGCGTTGAATATTAAGCAAGGAACTAAGCTTACATTAAAAACCAAGCTTCCGTCAACACCGCAGCTTACGGTTAATGTTAAAAGTATAAATAAGCAATCTGTGTCAAGTAATGCTGTTGTTGTTTTTTCGTGCGATACTATGAACACAGAGCTTGCAGAATTGCGTAATTTTGATATAACAGTTGTGTTTGAGGAGTATAGCGGCTTAAAGGTTGACCGACGTGCAGTAAGGGTGGTTGACGGCAAGAAGGGCGTTTATGTTTTGACGGCCACACAGGTAAAATTTGTTCCTATAGAAATTTTATGGAACGGTGAAAATTATTGTATTGTTAAGCAAGAAGCCTCTGACAAAAAGGTGCTTAGAATATATGATGAAATTGTTGTGAAAGGGAAAAACCTATATGACGGAAAAATTATCGAGTGAAGAATTGCAACAAATCAAAAATTTTGACCGAAATTTCGTCGATATAAAAAACAGGATTTCTAATGTTTGTGCCGAAGAAGGAATAAACATAGATGATATTATTTTACTTGCTGCTACTAAAACTGTGCCTGTAGCTATTATAAATCACGCTATTTCAAGCGGTATCCAATATATAGGTGAAAATAAGGTTCAAGAAATGCTGTCAAAAAAAGATGAATTAAATAAGACAGCGCATCGGCATTTTATAGGTCACCTGCAAACTAATAAGGTTAAGGATATAGTAAACGAGGTTGAAATGATTGAGTCGGTGCATTCAATAAAATTAGCTAAAGAAATAAATAAGCAGTGTGGCATAAGGTCAAAAATTATGGATATTCTTGTGGAAGTAAATATAGGACGAGAGGAAAGCAAATCGGGTTTTATGCCCGAAGAGGTAGTACAAGCAATAGCTGAAATGGCAAAAATGCCTAATATTTCGGTAAAGGGACTTATGACAATACCACCTGTTTGCGAAAAAATTACAGATTGCAGGCAGTTTTTTGATAAAATGAGAAAACTGTTTATTGACATTAGAGCTAAAAACATGGATAATGTAAGTATGGTATATCTTTCAATGGGCATGTCCGGAGATTTTGACGAAGCAATACGGTATGGGGCAAATATTGTACGTATAGGAACGTCTCTTTTCGGACAAAGAATATATAATAAAAAAGGAGAATAAAAATGAGTTTTTTCGACAAAATTAAGGACATCATGAGCGCTTCGGATGAGGATGAGGGTTATGATGAGGTTGTTACCTCATCGGCAACTAATGAGAATAAGGAAGATTATTTCAGTTCTACCCGTACATATGAAAGAGAAAAAACCACACAGTTTCCAAGTGACCGCAAATCTAAAAATTCTGCCGGTACAATAAAAACAAGCTCTCAGCTTCAGGTTGCATTGGTTAAGCCCGAAAGGTTTGAAGACGCACCTGCTGTTGCTGACCATTTGGCAGACAATAGAACTATTGTTTTAAATCTTGAAGCTGCAAATCGTGAAACGCAAAGACGATTACTTGACTTTTTGAGTGGTGCGGCTTATGCACACGGTGGCAGAATCAAAAGAGTTGCCAATAGTACATTTATCATAACACCGAGCAATGTTGATGTTATGGGTGAACTTTTGATGGATGAAATAGAAAGCGGAAACGGTATATTCTAATATTGGTGGATAATAAACAAAAACGTTTGCTTGAGGCAAGAATTTTAGATGCTATTAAGCAGTGTGAAAATCAAAATACTTTTAAGTTTTTAGGGTTTATTGATTCGTTGGGCTTATCAATAGTCTCGGCTGTTAAAACAAACATGAGCATTAGACTTTTCGGTGGATATGATGATGCCGAAAGAGTTTTCTTGGGTGTTTTTCCGCCTTGGTGCGAGCCTGATGACAGTAAATTCCCGATTGTAAAGCTTAAAATTAAAAACATGAGTAACCAAACTCTATCACATCGCGATATTCTCGGTGCGTTTATGTCGGTGGGTATTGAACGTGACACAATAGGGGATATTTTGGTAGGTGATAGTGTGTCGGTTGCTTTTGTTGCCGATACCGTTGCTGACTATATCGTTATGCAGGTTGAAAAAATTGCATCAAGCGGTGTAAAGATATCCATTGATGATAGTAAATTTTTGCCTAACTCAGTTTTGCTTGTTGAATGTTCGGGAACAATTTCATCACCAAGGCTTGACTGTGTTATTGCAGAGATTATAGGCTGTTCGCGCAAGAGGGCAACCGAGTTGATAGAAGCAGGTATGGTTGCTGTTAACGGAATTGAAATGGTTAAGATTACTGCAACAGTTCATAATGACGATAAAATTTCGGTAAGAAAAAAAGGAAAATTTATAATAGATAATATATCTGAGTTAACTAAAAAGGGCAGGATTGCTCTAAAATACAGAAAATATACTTAATTCTTAAATCGGAGGAATTTTAATGAAAACACCTGAACAAATTCGCGATATGGAATTTCAAAAAACCGCAGTTGGTGGTTATAAGCAGAGTGATGTTGAACTTTTTTTGGAAGAGGTTGCATCACAAATTGAAATTTTAACCAAACAAAAAATGGATGCTGACCGCAAACTGCAGGAATTTTCTAAAAAGTCACCAGATGCTGCACTTTCTGTAACCGGTATTCAAAATGTGTTGGTTAGTGCACAAAAGGTTGCTGACCAAATCGTTGAAGATGCAAAAGCACAGGCTGAACAAATTACTGCCGAAGCAACATTGAAATTGACAGAGGCAGAGCTTAAGGCAAAAGATGTTTTGGGCGAGGCAGAAGATAAAGCTGTACTTTTGGGTAAAACAGCAGAAACAGAGGCAACTAAAATTATAGCTGAGGCAGTAGAAAATTCAGAAAAGCTTATTTCTACTGCAAAGGAGAGAGTAGAGCTTGAACAGAAGCTTTATGATAATTTAAAGATAGAGGTTGCAGATTTCAAAAAGAAGGCAACAGCACAAATTGCCGCAATGCTTAATTTAATTGAGCAGTTGCCTGATGAAATACCTTTTGATATCGAGCGAGCAAAAGAGGTTTTAGCTACCGATTTTAATAATCCTGAGCTTTTGTTACAAAGGGCAGTTGCGGAAAGAATAGAAAACGAAAAAGCAATTATTGAAGAAGAAGTTAACAAAGATGAATTAAAAGAGTCTGATTTAGAACAAGCTGTTGAGACCGAAGTTGAAGTAAGCGAAGAAATCAGCAGTGATACAGATGTTGCAATAAGCAATGAGGATATTGCTGAAGCAACTGAAAATCAAAATGATAACGATGAGGTAACAGATAACTTGTCAAGCGAAGAACAACCAACCACTCAACATGTTAAGGGTCATATAAGTTTTGATGATGATGACGATGATGAGCCGGTTTTGTTTTTTAGAAAAAAGAAAAAATAAGAATAACAAATGCAGAGATTTTATGTAAAGAATACTGCAAGGGATTAGTTGAATAGAATGGAGTTTTATTAAAATGGATTATAACGAGACACTAAATCTGCCTGTGACTGAATTTCCTATGAGAGCGGGATTGCCTACTCGTGAGCCCGAAGCTCTTAAAGAGTGGCAGGAAAATGATATTTACGGCAAACTTATGGAACATAATGAGGGTAAGCCTCTTTATGTATTGCATGACGGACCTCCATATGCTAATGGCGTTATTCATATGGGAACAGCTTTAAATAAATCCTTGAAGGATTTTGTTTTAAGATATAAAAACATGTCAGGCTTTAAAGCACCGTATGTTCCGGGGTATGATACTCATGGCTTGCCTACTGAGCTTAAGGCAAGAAAAAAGGCCGGTGTCGGCTCTAATGCACAGGTATCTGCTCTTGAATTAAGAAAAATATGCCGTGATTTTGCTTTAGGTTTTGTTGATGACCAGCGCAGACAGTTTGAGCGTTTGGGAATATTAGGTGATTGGGATAATCCGTACCTTACCTTAAAGCCGGCATATGTTGCAAAGCAGGTTGAAATTTTTGGCAAAATGGCAGAAAAAGGATATATATATAAAGGATTAAAACCGGTATATTGGTGTCCTGAATGTCAAACAGCACTTGCAGAAGCAGAAATTGAGTATGCTGAGGACCCATGTCATTCAATCTATGTTAAGTTTAAGGTTACCGACGATAAGGGTGTATTGTCAAAGCTGGGTGCCGATGTTAATAAAACTTATTTTGTTATTTGGACAACAACTACTTGGACGTTGCCTGCTAACCTTGCTATTTGCGTTGGCCCTGAATATGATTACGGCGTTTATAAGGCAAACGGCGAGTACTATGTTATGGCTACCGCATTGGCAGCCGCATCAATGAAGGCGGCAAAGATTGAAGAATATGAGCTTTGCGGTACTATAAAGGGAAGCGAATTAGAATATATAAAATGTAAGCATCCGTTTATCGACCGCACATCATTGGTTATTGTAGGTAACCATGTAACATTAGAAAGCGGTACGGGTTGTGTTCATACAGCGCCTGGTCACGGTGTTGATGACTTTGAGGTTTGTCGCAATTATCCTGAAATTGAAATGGTTGTTCCTGTTGATTATAAAGGAATTATGACTGCAGAAGCCGGTGAATTTCAAGGTCTTACTACTGAGCAGGCTAACAAGGCGATTGCAATAAAGCTTGATGAAACGGGATATTTGTTTGCTCTTGAAAAAATAATACATCAATATCCACACTGTTGGCGTTGCAAATCACCTATTTTGTTCCGTGCTACCGAACAATGGTTTTGCTCGATTTCTGCATTTGCTGATAAAGCAATTAAAGAGGTAAAGGATATTAAGTGGGTTCCTGCTTGGGGTGAAGACCGTATTACAGGAATGATTAAGGACCGTAGTGACTGGTGTATTTCTCGTCAACGTACATGGGGTGTGCCGATTCCGATTTTTTATTGTACAGATTGCGGTAAAGAAGCAATTACACCTGAAACAATAGAAAAAATTGTCGGAATTTTCAAAGAAAACGGCGCCGATGCATGGTATGAGCTTTCTGAAAAAGAACTAATGCCACAAGGCTTTAGATGTACTTGTGGTTGTACCGAGTTTAAAAAAGAAAGCGATATTATGGATGTTTGGTTTGATTCGGGTGTTTCTCATGCAGCTGTTCTTGATGAGCGTAAAGACCATCATACACCGGCAGACCTTTATTTAGAGGGTGCCGACCAGTATAGAGGTTGGTTCCAATCTTCACTATTAACATCGGTTGCAGCTTATGATAAAGCACCTTATAAAACCGTAGTTACTCATGGATGGGTTGTTGACGGTGAAGGAAAGAAAATGTCAAAATCAATCGGCAATACAATCAATCCTGATGATATTGTAAGTCAGTATGGTGCGGATATTCTACGTTTATGGGTTGCTTCATCTGATTACCATGCAGATATACGTATTTCTAAAGATATATTGAAACAGCTTAGTGAAATTTATCGCAAAATCAGAAATACCGCAAGATTTATTTTAGGCTGTATTAGTGACTTTGAGCCTGATAAAGATTCGGTTTGTGACAGTAAACTTCATGAAATGGACAAATTTGCTTTGATGCGTCTTGACCAGCTTGTTGATGAATGCACTAAGGCTTATGAAAATTTTGAATATCATATAATTTTCCATGCTATTCACAATTTCTGTGTTCTTGATATGTCAAACTTTTACCTTGATGCAGCAAAGGACAGACTTTATGTAGAAGGTAAGGATAGTGAAACACGTCGTGCTGCACAGACAACAATTTATAAGGTGTTACATGTGCTTTCTCGTTTAATTGCACCGATTTTAAGCTTCACATCAGATGAAATTTGGAAGTTTATGCCTCATTATGCAACTGATGATGTCAGAAATATTGTGTTAAATGATTTTCCAAAAGCTGAGGGTAAGGTAGATACTGCATTTATCGAAAGATGGGAAAAGATTCATGCAGTACGTGATGATGTTAAAAAAGCATTGGAAATTGCACGTACCGGTAAGGTTATCGGTGCATCATTAGAAGGCGACGTTACTTTGTTTGCTACCGGTGAACAGCTTGAGTTTTTGCATTCAGTAGAGGATATTCTTGCTACAGTATTTATTGTGTCCGACGTGCATATTGTTGAGGGTGATAGTGGCGAATTTAAGGGTGATAGCGGAGTATTTGTGACAATTAAGCATGCTGACGGCGAAAAATGTGAGCGTTGTTGGGTGTATTCAAAATCGGTTGGAACAAGTGCAGAGCACCCGACTCTTTGCAAACGTTGTCAAAATGTTATAACTCAATAATTAACATTTAAGGAGTAGTTATGTCATCTATATTAGCAATCATTTGTGGTTTGCTTATAGTAGCTGCTGACCAAATCACAAAATATTTATGTCAAACTTATATGGAGTTGAATGAGGTAATAATACTTGTTCCGGGAATACTCAATCTTAATAGAATTGAGCCGAACAGTGGTGCAGCTTTTGGGATTTTAGCCGGAAAGACATGGTTTCTTATAGCTGTGACCGGAATAATTATGATAGTTTGTATTGCTATGCTGATTAGGAAAACCTTTGAAAGCAAGTGGATGTTTTGGTCACTTTGTCTTGTACTTGCAGGCGGAATAGGTAATATGATTGACCGCTTATTAAGGAACGGAAATGTTATAGATTTTCTTGAGTTTGGATTTATTGATTTTCCGGTGTTTAATATTGCCGATTGTGCAGTTTGTGTCGGTGCAGGCATGATTTTAGTTTATTTTATGTCTGATTTTATAAAAGGCACTAAGAATAAGAATACAATCGTAGAAATTAACGCTGCGTCGGATAATGAGGCCAAACAGGGTAACACCTCGGCAGCAGATAACAAAGATAATGATTGAACAATTAAGGGCATCGGTTGGAGATGTGAGGCTTGATGCGTTTTTATCAACAAGTTTAAATATATCCAGAAGCTTTGCTGCTGATTTAATTGATAATAATGCGGTAATGCTTAATGGAAAAAAGGCAAAAAAAAGTACAACTGTTTTAGAAAATGATATTATAACGGTTGAAATGCCTGATTTGGTTGAGCCTGAGGCATTGCCGCAAAATATTCCGCTTGATATTGTTTATGAAGACGAGTGCCTGTTGGTCGTTAACAAGCCGAAGAGTATGGTTGTACATCCTGCCGCAGGAAATACTGATGGGACGCTTGTTAATGCGTTGTTGTATCATTGTAAAGGTCAGCTTTCAGGAATAAACGGCGTTATGCGCCCTGGAATTGTCCATAGAATTGATAAGGATACAAGTGGGTTGCTTATTGTCGCAAAGACTGATGCTGCACATAAGTGCTTGGCCGAGCAAATTAAGGAGCATAGTTTTAAAAGAGAGTATAGGGCTGTGGTTTACGGAAATGTAAAAAATGACAGCGGCACGATTAACGCGCCGATTGGCAGAGACCCTAAAAATCGTCAGCGCATGGCAGTGGTATATGTCAATTCAAAGCCCGCTAAAACTCATTATGAAGTTTTGCAGAGATTTAACGGGTTTACATATATGAAATTTATTCTTGAAACTGGAAGAACACATCAAATAAGGGTTCATATGGCATCAATAGGTCATCCACTTGCTGGGGATTTGCTATATGGACCGAAGAAAGCAATAACCAGTCTTAACGGTCAGTGCTTACATGCAGGTGTAATCGGTTTCGTTCACCCGAAAACCGAAGAATATATGGAGTTTTCAAGTGATTTACCGCAGTATTTTGTTGATTATTTAAATAAGTTATCTGTTTAAAAATGGTTTTGGTTAATTATTTATAGGTGTTTTAGGTTAAATAATGAAGATATAATTTTCATTTAGTATATTAAAATATTTTCAGGAGGTTCAAAATGAACGAGCAAAGAAAAAAAGAACTAAAAAAGCTTTCACTTGAAGCAAAAAAACAGATTATTATAGGTACAAACAGTGCAAAATCGGGTCATCCGGGTGGTTCACTTTCATGTACTGATATTCTTACATATCTTTATTGGGATAAAATGAATATTGACCCTGCAAATCCGGACAAGAGTGACCGTGACCGTTTTGTGCTTTCAAAAGGACATGCGGCACCGGCACTTTATAGTGTGTTGGCAGTGCGTGGATTTTTTCCAATTGATGAAATTAAAAAGCTCCGCAAACCAAATGCGATTTTGCAAGGACATCCTGACAAAAAAAATATACCGGGTGTAGATATGTCTTCAGGTTCTTTAGGTCAAGGAATCAGTGCTGCTACCGGAATGGCTCTTTCTGCTAAGCATTTCGGTGACAGTTATCGTGTTTATTCAATCATCGGTGACGGTGAGTCTGAAGAGGGTCAGGTTTGGGAGGCAGCAATGTTTGCAGCACATAAAAAGCTTGACAATCTAACAGTTTTTGTTGATTTGAATAATTTGCAGATTGACGGTACAATAGACGAGGTTAATTCACCGCTTCCGCTTGATAAGAAATTCGAAGCATTTAATTGGAATGTTATTGTGATTGACGGGCATGATTTTGACCAAATTGAAGCAGCTGTTTCGGCTGCTGAAAAATGCAAAGGCAAACCGACTGTAATTATTGCAAACACAGTAAAGGGAAAAGATGTCTCCTTTATGGAAAATAAGGTTGGTTGGCACGGTTCAGCCCCAAATGATGAGCAGGCTGCAGAGGCTTTAAAGGAACTTGAAGCCAAAATTGCCGAGTTGAACTAAAGAAAGGAAGAAAAGAAAATGGCAGATGTAATTAAGACCGCTACGAGAGACGCTTATGGTGCTGCTCTTTGTGAATTGGCTGAAAAAAGAGATGATTTTATTGTTCTTGATGCTGACCTTGCAGCAGCAACTAAGACAGGTGCTTTTAAAAAGGTTTACGCAGATAGATTTTATAATTGCGGTATTGCTGAACAAAACATGATAAGCATTGCTGCAGGTGTTGCTACAACAGGCAAATTAGTCTTTGCAAGCACGTTTGCAATGTTTGCAGCAGGCCGCGCTTTTGAACAGGTTAGAAACTCTATTGGATATCCTCATTTAAATGTTAAAATCGGTGCAACCCACGCCGGAATTTCGGTTGGTGAGGATGGTGCAACACATCAATGCTGTGAGGATATTGCCTTGATGAGAACCATTCCGGGTATGACTATTATAAATCCTGCAGATGCTGTTGAGGCTCGTCAGGCTGTTTTGGCTGCTGCCGAGTTTGACGGACCGGTTTACATGCGTTTCGGTCGTCTTGCCGTTCCCGTTATTTTTGATGATAATTACAAATTCGAAATAGGTAAGGGAGTAGAGCTTAAAAGCGGTATTGATGTAACCATTATTGCTACAGGACTTATGGTTAACGAAGCAATTGAGGCTTATGCCCTACTTAAAGCAGAAGGAATAAGTGCCAGAATTATTAACATGCCTACCATTAAACCGATTGACCGTGACATTATTATAAAAGCAGCAAAGGAAACAGGTGCTATTGTTACCGCTGAGGAGCATTCGATTATAGGTGGCTTAGGCTCTGCTGTTGCAGAGGTTGTTACCGAAACCTGTCCGGTGCCGGTATTACGAGTTGGCGTTCGTGATACATTCGGAACATCAGGTCCTGCTAATGAGTTGCTTGATTTATTCGGTCTTAGAGCAAAGGATATTGTAGAAAAAGCAAAACAGGCAATTGCCGCAAAATAATAATTTCAAAAGAAAAAATCACTCAGAATTCTGAGTGATTTTTTTGTTCGTAGGTGTATTAGGACTTTTAGAAGGTATTATTATTGCTTTTCATGATAAACCTTTTCGGTATTGACATTCCAAATATTACTTTTGTCAGTTCGATTGAATTTAATATTATCAACTGCCTCAAAAGCTGTAATCATCGAGTGGTCCATATTATTATAGCGGTGCTGCCCGTTTCTGCCTATGCAATAAAGATTTTGAAATTCATTGAGGTATTTGATAATTTCCGGCATTTTTGAATAGCTGTCGAAATAAGCAGGGTAGGCTTTTTTTATAAGTTCACGATGCGAGTCTATAACATATTCTTTTTTAATAATTTTTAGTTTAATCAACTCATTTACAGCAAAGTTAATTGCTTCATCATTACTCATTTGCCATAAACCATCACCCTCGTTGCAAAAATATTCAAGTCCAATCCAAACGGTGCTTTCGGGGTTTTGAACCAGATAGGGGGACCAGTTGTTAAATATTTGAATTCTGCCAAGCTTAACCGAGGTGTCTTGAACATATATCCAACAATCAGGAACGATGTCACCATAGGTTTTATAATTGGTTTTGTTTTTTAAATTCATTTTTTTCAAAAGCAAGCCGACTGTCATAAAATCACGATAGGGGAGGGTGGTTGCCGCATGTAAAATATCATTAGGAATAGTTGCATCCAATCCGTTACAGAGGTCTTTTATTGGCATGGTTGATATAAAAATATCACCTTCAAGTATGTGTTCCCCATTATTATCTTTATAAACAACAGATTTAATTTTATCGCAATCTGTTAAAATTTTTTCAACGAGGCATTCGGTTAATATTTTGCCACCACTTTGCTTGAATTTTTCTGCAACAGTTTCCCAAAGCTGTCCGGGACCTAATTTAGGATATTTAAAGCTTTCAATAAGGGAGGTTTCGGTCGTAACAGAGCTTTTTTTGAAAATTTTACGAAACATATCACGAATTACTGCACTGACAGAAAGGCCTTTGACACGCTGTGAACCCCAATCAGCTGAAATGTCGCGAGGGTGTCTGCCCCAAAGCTTTTCGGTGTATCCCTCAAAAAACATTGAGTAAAGCACCTTACCGAAACGATTTATATAAAAGTTTTCCAAAGAGGTTTCGGGTCGCTTATGAAGTTTGGCACAGAGATATGAGCATCCCGCTTTAATAGTGGTGAAGAAGCCCATGTTTTTCAATGTATCCCATTTAAGTGTCACCGGATAATCAAAAAAATGATTTTTGTAATAAATTCTGGAAATTCTATCACGCAACAGCATAACATTAGTATCAATCTGAGGGTCAGGTCCGTTTTGTGCAAAATTTTTTTGACGATTAAAAACCAAATCGTCTTTAGCGGGTGCGGCTTGGGTAGGCAAAATATCCTCCCACCAATCATTCACCCGTTGGCTTTTTGAGAAGAAACGATGACCGCCGATATCCATGCGGTTGCCTTGATGACAAACGGTTTGTGAAATACCGCCGATACGGTCGGTTGCTTCTAATACGATAACCTCGTATTCATTGGTCTTTATAAGCTCATATGCGGCTGTTAAACCTGCGGGACCTGCACCGATTATGATTATTTTTTTCATTTTTTCACTCTTTTCATAAAGAATAACTTTTTCAGAACTTAAAGCTTATTCCTAGCATAATAAGTTTTAAGTTCTGAAAATTTATACATACATTATAGCATAAAAATTATAAGTTTGAAATAAAAAACAACCAATTTATTAAAAATAACGCCGACGTAAATAAAAATTCGTCGGCGTTATTTTTATAAATAGGTTTATGCACAGCTACGGTCGTTATCGTTATATATAGAATCGCGGTGATAAATATTGCTTTTTTTATGCTTGCTTTTAATTTTACTTTTAATAAAATGTGCAATTTTATCTTCAAATGCAACGACCTTCTGCTCGTTAAAAAGGCCAATGATAATAATGAAGGCAATAGCAAACTCAAGTATTGTTTGGAATAAAAACATAAACACGCTCCCTCTCGAACATATGTTCGGTAAAATTATTTTAGCATCAAAGTTAAGATTTGTCAAGCTTTTTTTACTTTGTAATTACATTATAGCAAAACCAAAGTACGAAATAAGGGACTTTAATATAAATA
>JAZSAC010000078.1:0-4404 GCA_045601645.1 Acutalibacteraceae bacterium
TTTGCGGACAGAAAAGCTCCCGCGGAGCTTGCCGAAAAAGTTGTTGATGAGCTTGAAGTTGTAATGAGGGAGTTTGATGAACCAAAGTTCAGAGCCTTGCAAATTTTCAAGTGGCTTCAGTCAGGAATTGAAAATTTTGACGAGATGACAAATATTTCCTCAAAATTGCGCCAAAAATGTTCAGAAGGTTACTATATTGTAACCGCAAATGTCAAAAAAAGACTTGAATCTAATATAGATGATACTGTAAAATACTTGTATGAACTTTATGATGGTGAATTAGTCGAATCTGTGCTTATGAAGTATAAGCATGGATATTCAATTTGTATTTCAACTCAGGTAGGGTGCCGAATGGGATGTAGCTTTTGTGCATCTGGTCTTAATGGTTTGAAAAGAAATCTTACGGCTTCTGAAATGTTAGCACAAATAATCATAGCACAAAAAGACAAAGGTGTTAGAATTTCAAACGTTGTGTTAATGGGCATGGGTGAGCCGATGGATAACCTACAAAACGTTATAAGGTTTTTAAGACTCGTGTCTGATGAGAATGGTTTGAATATAGGACTGAGGCATATATCTGTATCCACCTCGGGTGTTGTGCCGGGTATTTACAGATTGATGCAAGAAAACATGCCTATAACACTTTCAATTTCACTTCATGCACCTAATGATAAAATCAGAGATTCTATGATGCGTGTTAATAAACGATGGAATATTGAGGATTTATTAAATGCATGTAGGGATTATATAAAGACCACCGGTAGAAGAATTTCTTTTGAATATGCTGTTATTAAGGGTGTTAATGATAGTGACCAACAAGCTAAAGAGCTTGCATCTAAGCTTCGCGGTATGTTGTGTCATGTAAACCTAATACCTATAAATTCAGTAAAAGAAAATTCATATGTAAAACCGGATAGGGCAAGGATAGAGCAGTTTTGTCATATGCTTAACGACTTGGGAATAAATACAACAATAAGAAGAACTCTTGGCGCTGATATAAATGCCTCTTGCGGACAGTTAAGGGGTAAGGTGTTAGAAGGGCAGAGATTGAATTAAAAAAATTGATAAAGGAGGTGCAGAATAAATGAATATTACCGGGTTTTCTGATAAAGGTCAGGTTCGCAATAGTAACCAAGACGCTTTTATGTTTGGAAATTTTCCTGATGGTACTGCTTGGGCTGTAGTTTGTGATGGTATGGGTGGCGCAAGCGGTGGTAATGTAGCCAGTCGTTTGGCTGTTGATTATTTTTCTGCATCTTTAAAATCAGGTTATCGAACCAATATAAATGAAGCTTCGGTTAAAAATCTTTTGAATTCGGCTGTAAGTGCAGCTAATATTCGTGTGTTTGATAAGTCTAAGGAAATACAAGACCTTAATGGTATGGGAACAACCATTGTGGCGGTTTTGATAATAAAGCATACGGCATATTTTGTCCATGCCGGTGATAGCAGAGCATATATAATATCTAATGGTGAGTTTTCTCAAATAACTAAAGACCATTCAATAGTTCAATCAATGATTGAGGATGGTCGTATATCTGCAGAGGAAGCACGATTCCACCCTCGAAAGAATGTAATAACACGTGCTTTAGGTGTTGAGGAGACGGTAAATGCCGACTTTAATGTTATTGAATTGTCTAAGGGAGATACCTTGTTACTTTGCACAGATGGTCTTAATAATTATATTGAGAGCAATAAAATTTTTGAAATTTTAAGCAGCGGCGGCGAAAATGTTGCAGAAACGCTGGTAAAAGAAGCCAACAAAAACGGCGGCGGAGATAATATCACAGCTGTTGTTATTGGTAACATATAATTAAATTATTCGGAATGGAAGTTGATTATGGACAAATTTGTTGGAAAACGTTTAGACGGAAGATATGAAATAAGAGAAATCATCGGTGTAGGTGGTATGGCTGTTGTTTATAAGGCATATGACTGCATTGAAGATAGGATTGTTGCTGTTAAAATTTTAAAAGAAGAATTCATTTCAAATGAAGAATTTATTTCAAGATTTAAAAATGAATCAAAAGCTATCGCAGTGCTTAATCACCCTAACATTGTAAAGGTTTTTGATGTAAGCTTCGGTGACCTTATTCAATATATAGTTATGGAATATGTCGATGGTATCACATTAAAGGAGTATATTAGCAAACAAGGCAGTTTGCGTTGGAAAGATGGTGTTTATTTAACTATTCAAGTACTTCGTGCATTACAACATGCTCATGATAAAGGCATTGTACATCGTGATGTGAAACCACAAAATATAATGCTTTTATCTGATGGTACTATTAAGGTTACAGATTTTGGAATAGCGCGTTTTGCCAGAAGTGAACATAAGACAATGACAGATAAAGCTATAGGCTCGGTTCATTATATAAGCCCCGAACAAGCCAGAGGTGATGCAACCGATGAAAAGGCAGATATTTATTCGGTTGGCGTTATGCTTTATGAAATGTTTACAGGCCGTTTGCCCTTTGATGCCGATAGTGCTGTTTCGGTTGCGATTATGCAGCTTCAACAAGACCCTGTGCTTCCGAGAGATGTTAATGAGACCATCCCCGTAGGACTTGAACAAATAACTATGCATGCGATGCAAAAGGATGTTAGCAAGAGATATCGCTCAGCGGCAGAAATGCTGCGCGACCTTGAAGAATTTCGCAGAAGTCCGGATACCGTTTTTGAATACACATATTTTGTTGATAATGAGCCTACCAAGTTTGTTGATGTTGTAAATGATGCAGATTTTCCTGCAAACGACACAACTAATATAGATGAAGATGATGAGCAAGAGGAAAAATCGCCGATTATCCCTATTCTTGCAGGTGTTGCGGTTGCATTTATTATTGCTGCGGTTGTTTTGTTTATTTTTGGTTGGAAATGGTGGGGAAAAACTACGGAATCGGTTACAGTTCCAAGGTTTATAGGTAAGACTTATGAGGAATTAGTTGAAAATTATTCTGATTTTAACATTAAACCCGAGTGGAAGGAAAACTCAACCGTACCTGCTAATGTTGTTGTTTCACAAAGCTATCCGGAGGGCAGAAAAATCAAAAAATCTCAGGAAATCACAGTTATTATAAGTGCAGGACCTAAGTTGATTGATATTCCTGTGTTGACGAATCTTGATTTAACTACGGCAAAGCTTGTTTTAAAAGATAAAGGCTTTGTACCTAAAGTTGAATATAAGACCGATAAAGATGTTGCAAATGGTTTTGTTATAACAACTAATCCTGCCAGCGGTACAATGCCGTACGGTTCGGAAATTGATATTTATGTAAGCTTAGGGCCTGAAATAGTATACGTTCCTTATTCAAGTTACAGTGGATATAAGCTTGATGTGGTTAAGAAAAAGATTGAAGAAGCAGGATTAACAGTCGGTGAAGTCACGTATGAGGATAGTTCAAAGCCTAAGGATATTGTATTAAGTCAAAGCCCCGATCCTAAGGCAAGTTCTACTATTCCAAAGGGAACAGCTATTGATATAGTCGTCAGCAGCGGAAAAGTTTCGTATGAATATACTTTGAAAATTGACGATTTTCCGAAAAATTTTAAACCAAAATACCAATGGATGCAATTTGCATTTTATATTGATGGTGTAAAGTATGGTGAGGGAACTCCCGAGTTTGATGCTAATGATGAAAATCTATCTCCTTGGTCTATAGAAATTAAGTCACAAAAAACAAATGTAAATGTAAATGTTGATATTATTTTTAAAGATGCTACAGAGGAAAACGGTACTGCAAGTTATGAATTACAGTATACGGTAGATATGAAGAATAAATCCGCAAAGTTAATCAAGAATAATATTAGAGATGAGTGGTTAGATGAAAATTTGTCTAATACTTCTTCTGTAACCAGCTCTGCTGAGGAAGAATAATTTATGCTTGAAGGAATTATTGTTAAAGCGATTGCCGGCTTCTGCTATGTAGAGGCCGGCAATACGGTATATGAATGTAAGCCCAGAGGTGTAATAAGAAAAGATAATATAACACCTGTTGCCGGTGATAAGGTGCTGATTTCTGTTGGCGATAATAATAAGGGCGTTGTCGAGAAAATTTTAAAGAGAAACACCTTTTTGGTTCGTCCGCCTTTGGCAAATATAGATAAGCTATTTATTGTTTCTTCATATTCAGTACCGTCGGTTAATACATTGTTAATCGATAGGATGGTTGCGATATGTGAACATGAAGGTATTATTCCTATTATTGTATTTAATAAGTCTGATTTAGGGGACTTTTCTGATGTATATAACACATATACAAAAATAGGGTATAAAACAATTGTTGTTTCTGCAAAAATGGGTGAGGGAATAGAAGACATTCAATATGAATTAAAAAACAGCATTTCTGCCTTTTCCGGCAATTCCGGTGTAGGCAAGTCAAGGATATTAAATAATATTTTGAT
>JAZSAC010000079.1:0-1821 GCA_045601645.1 Acutalibacteraceae bacterium
CTCTGTGCCTAAATCGTCTAATATCAAAAGGTCACAAGAATTTAAACTGTCTATTTTTTGTGTAGAACCACTACGGTCAAAGGTCTCACGACTAACCTCGTTAATAAGATTTTGTGCCGAACCGTATATAACATGAAAACCTCTTTCAATAGCAATATTGACAATAGCAAGAGAAAGATGTGTTTTGCCGAGACCACTTTTTCCGGTCAATAATAAATTTTCACCACTGGGAAAAGCATTTGCGAAATTTTTACAGGTTTTGAGTACAGCAGTCATTTGACGCTTTGGAGAAATTCCGTCGGCTTGTCGTTGTTCGCTGTAAAAAGATAGGTCAAAATTATCAAAAGACGAATCTTTAATAGGCAGTTCATCTATAAGAGAAGAATAACTTATTTCGGTAGCAATATCTTTAACGCAACGACAAAGCTTACCGCAATAATAGCCTGTATCATTGCATAATTGACAATATATTTCAGGTCCTTTTTGCAGTCCTGATGATTTTAGAGCTACGTTATATGCATCGTTTAAAGCATCTAAATCTTTCCTTAGGGTATCCAACTCGGCTGAATTGCCTGATAGAGCAAGTAATGCCAAACGTGAGCTTTTCATTCGCATTTGAGTTTCAAGGTCGCACAACGCCGGATTGTCATTGAAAATTTGTTGACGAAGCTGCTCATAAGCTTGTATATTTTTCTTTTTACGTTCGGCAACTTTTGCTAAAGCAGTATGTAAAACCTCGTTTGAAAAGGACATCAATTACACTTCCTCATTTTTTTTGATTAAATTATTTACAAAATCCATATAAGTGTCGCCGTCAGTTTCTTTTTTTTGTGATTTTGGTTTTATTGGTAGTTTTTCTATATCTTCTACTGAAGTGACGCCGTATTTATCCCACTCGGAAATAATTTTTTTCATATATGGCATTGAATATTTAGAAGTGGTGTCAACACATAATTCATAGGCTCGACGAATAATATCTCGTCCGTATCCCCAATCATTTATCCATTTATCAACGGTTTCGAGCTCAGTGGCTGTAGGTGAGCGTTGTTCGATGCCTATTATGGTTGTAACTGTGTGCCATGCGGTATTACGCTTTCGCATATCAACTAAGCGCTTTTCGGCAGATTCAACATCGGTAATTCCGTCTTGAACCCACTGCATCGCAGTTCGCTCAATAAACCCAACATTTGCACGGCCTTCTGAAACAGCATATGTAACTATCATTAACAACAGCGATGCACTTAATCCTTGGTCATCATGTAACCAAACAAGTGTTGATGCTTCGTTTTGCCGTAATAATCTTCCAAAAAGTTTTTCGGTTTCATGTAAAATAAAAGCGATGTCTTTATTTTCCAGACCGCGTTTTGCGACTTCTTCGCGTGCCGGTTTTACAACGCAAGTTTTTATCGGTTTTGGCTTTGCTTGGTTTTGTATAATTGGTGAATCTGTTTGGCAAAGCACACCGCGCTCTAACCAATATTCCAAGGCTTCGTTCACAATGCAAGTGTCTAATCCGAGCGCATTACTTATATTATCGACAATAAAGCCTTTGTCAGTGTTTTTTAAAGCCCATAGAAGCACCTTGAGCTGTTCGGCTGTTGCCAATTTTAAATGCTTGTCAACAATAGAAGAGGGAACAGCAAACATTGATGTTAATTCTAAAGGGTTGATATAATATCCCATAACTACCTCATACTTTTTATTATAATAACATTATAACACCTGTTTCGATAAATGTAAATCATTTTAAAAAAGAATAATTAATAAAAATATAAAATTAGTAAATGAGAGAAAATGAGAGAAAATCAAAGAAAATAAGAG
>JAZSAC010000080.1:0-10756 GCA_045601645.1 Acutalibacteraceae bacterium
ATATAAATTATGTAATAGGACCTATTTTCCTAGAGCATTTTTCCGAATATCAAATAGTTAAAAGACTTAAGCAAATGAATTTTCCCGATAGACTTGTTAATCAAATTGTATCCTTTAGCAGTTTTATACCAACCATCAACGTTTCTAAAGTTAATCATTTGGCAATGCTTTTGCATCGCGAAATTTCCGGTATTGACACTCACCTTTCACACAAAATCTATAATTTTTTTGAAGGCAATACACCTAAAGTCGAAATCAACCAATACAAATTCAATACAAGCAATATAAGAAAAATTGAGGCGCGCTATGAAATAAGCCACGCCTTAGAAGAAGCAGTAAAACAAGGTAATTTTTCTATGGCGATGAATTTTTTATCCCAATATAATTATTCTAAAGATTTTGATGTTAGAAACGAATCACCTCTACGAAACCTTAAAAATTATTGTATTGTGCTTAACACACAACTGCGGTTAGCCCTGGAGCAAATCGATATTCACCCTTATCAGTTAGACAAAATCTCAAATAAAATCGGTTTAAAAATCGAAAAAACAGAATCATTTCAAACTGCAACACAATTAGTTACTGATATTGTTAAGGAATATTGTAATCTGGCACAGCGCGATAAATATTCAGGCTTAAGGCCATTAATTCGTCTTACAATAGAATACATTAAGGAACATCTTTCAGATAATGTTTCCGTGAAAGAAACTGCAAAAACTCTTGGGGTAAATGCTGATTACCTTTCCTACGTTTTTCATAATGAAATGAAAATGTCCTTTATTGAATTTGTTAATTCCGAAAGAATTAAACAAGCCGCCGAGCTTTTAAAATATTCCACCCTGCAAATTCAAGAAATCGCTTTGATGGTTGGATATAACAGCACCAGCTACTTTTCCAAACAGTTTCAAAAAATATATGGCGTTTCTCCGAAATTATATCGAAATAATATAATTTGAGTTGTTTTTTATGCTGAAATATTATTACTATTGTAACTTTAATAAAAGATTTCATTAAAAAAAGCCACCTCAGTCGAGGTGACTTTTTATTTTGCTTGTTTTAAAATATCCGATACTTTCTTGCAAAACGCAACAAGAAAGAGTGCCTAAATCAATAGGTCAAAATAACAAATCCCGCTGCCGGAACTTTTACATAATATTCTCTGCTATTAGCCTTTTCAATGGTAGTGTTTTCGGGCCACGACTTCCATACATTTGGATTAGCTTCTTTATTAAAGGTTACTTTGACTGTACGGTCGGCTGCATTGTCAATTGTATCGCCTACTTCAATGCTGCGAGTATTGCCTTCATTGTTGAAAATAGAAATATAACGAACACCGTTTCCGTCTGTTGAAACAACAAAGGGAAGCTTATCGGTATAAACAGGCATTACCGTCGGTATAAGACTGTTAACCTTTGCTTCAAGCATATCTAAATCCTTACTTGCAATAATTTTGAGACTATCATCAGTATTGCTCTTTATGAATTTACCCTCAGCAGTTGCATCGATAAGATATTCATATTTTCTAAAGGCTTCAGCAGGTGAATCCTCGTAAATAATATCTACAACATCACCAAACCGTGAATTAGTAAGAACATGTCCTTCGTTACCGTATCTTTCTTCAGTAGGAGCAAAAAACAGCTTTAACACATCTTCAATATGGCCGATGTAGTCCTTTTGCTCGGCTGTCAACGGCAATCTCATATATGTGTTACTGTGTATGCCTATCTTATGCTCGGTAAGATTACAGCCAGGCAACATAACACAAGCGTAATCCTTTGGTAAAACAATTGCAAACGGGATTGTTGCCTTAACGTCCAAAATATCCTCGGTTTCCTTAATGAAATCCTTTTTAAGCTTTCCATAACTTGATAATGTAAACTCGTGCATATCGGAAAAGCTACAATTAAGACCCCATTCCTCCGAAAGATAATGAGCCCCGCTCATAAGTGAGTAGTAATAAATTCTGTTTTGTAAAAGGCGTGAGCTTCCGCCGTTTTCACCATATTCTGTAAAGTTGTCCGCATGAGTTTCCTGTGTTAAATACCACTCATTTGATGTATCATTATTAAAGCAAGGCATTACTGCGCCCTTTTTAGGAACATTACGCCAACACTCATAATATGTACCCCATGTTTTACCGTAAGCATTTGCGATACCGCGTACTAATGCTACCGCCTGTCGCATAAGACCAATCTGGCTTCCTACTTCAGGCATAAAGGACTTCATACCCATCTCATTTTGAATCTTAGTAAGCATAAAATAACTATCACATGGAAGAATATGACCATCGGTATCAATCATCCGACGCCTAAACATATCGGTTACCTCTTCTAAATACTCTTGATAGGTTTCGGCATATCTTTGATTAACATAAAATTCTAGGGGGTCTTGAATAAATCCGTCCAAATAAACTCCGTCGGGCGTTACAGCATAGGAACTTTTTACCAAAGGTTTTAATTTTTCTAAATCATAAGGGCCTTTTTCACCGGTAATTTTAATCAATTTGTCCCAGTCGACACGTCTGGTACTTGCACTTTCGTGCAACTGAACACCTAAAAACCAATCACCTAATAATTCCTCATAAGTGTTCAACAAAGCCTTATCATATTGATATGGATAATATATAATTCCGCCTGCAATTCTATCAATATAGAAGGGAAACTTTCCGTCTTTGATTAAGTTATACAAAGTGCCGCCCTTTGCAGCGATGTTATGAAATTGACGTTGCTTAGGCACAGAAAAAACATTTTGTATCTTAAAACCGGAATTTTTGTTTATCATTCCGTTTTTTTCCCAGCCTATAAAACTATCCTCGTTGTACACATGAAAAAACTTCACACTGCCCACTCCTTCAGCAATTATTATAGTTTGCATTAAAAGTATAATAAACCCTGTTTGCCCATTTAAAATACCACACATCTCATACTAAGTCAATACAATTTTCCATAAATTTATAATTTTTTTCGTTCCGCATAAGACTACCCTTTTGAATGTACCAAAAAACCTATTTTTAAACCTGTTTTTGTGGTTTTTACTACTTTTAGCCGTTTCAACTGTGCAAAACAGAGAAACTTAATTTTTAAGACAAAAAAACATAAAATTTGACTTGTAATAACCCTGCTTTTGTGATATAATGTTTAAGCGAAAAGAGGTTTTTCCTTTTTCGCTTTTTATTTTTTAAAAGAGGTATATGTTATGTATTCTATCGGTTTCGACAATGATAAATATCTTGAAATGCAGTCGAAATACATTTCTGAGCGTATTGAACGCTTCGGCGGAAAACTCTATTTAGAGTTTGGCGGAAAGCTTTTTGATGACTTCCACGCCGCACGTGTTTTGCCGGGCTTTGCTCCCGACTCTAAAATTCGCATGCTTTCTCGGCTTAAAGACCAAGCAGAAATTGTAATTGCAATCAACGCCGATGACATTGAAAAAAGCAAGGTCAGAGGCGATATAGGAATAACATATGACCTTGATGTTTTACGTCTTATCGATGCTTTCAGAGGCTTTGGTTTATTAGTTGGCAGTGTTGTTTTAACTCGCTACACAGGTCAAACCTCGGCTGATACTTTCGGGAACAAGTTGCTCTCATTAGGCGTTCCTGTTTATAAGCATTATCCTATACCGGGGTATCCGTCAAACCTTAAACTGATTGTCTCTGATGATGGCTACGGTAAAAATGAATACATTAAAACAAACCGAGAATTAGTTGTTGTTACAGGTCCGGGTCCCGGCAGCGGAAAAATGGCAACCTGCCTAAGTCAGCTTTATCATGAGCATAAACGCGGTATTACGGCAAGCTATGCTAAATTTGAAACCTTTCCTGTGTGGAATTTGCCTTTGAAAGACCCTGTTAATTTGGCCTATGAGGCAGCAACTGCCGATTTAAACGACATGAACATGATTGACCCGTTTCATCTTGAAGCATATGGTGAAACAACCGTTAACTATAACAGAGATGTTGAAATTTTTCCTGTTGTTAAAGCTTGTATGGAAAGAATGCTGGGAAGCTGTCCTTATAAATCACCTACCGATATGGGTGTAAATATGGCAGGTAACTGCATTTTCAACAGAAAAGCTGTTACTACTGCCGCTAACAACGAAATAATACGCCGACATTATGATGCATTGTGTAAACGTTCTCGCGGTGAAGGCGGAGAAAATGAAATAACAAAAATTGATGTGCTTATGGAGCAAGCCGGCATTAGCATTGCCGACCGCCCTGTTATCGAGGCAGCTAACAAACGTGCCGAAGCTACCGAAGGTCCTGCTGCAGCTATCGAATTGCTTGACGGAACCATTATAACCGGTAAAACAACCTCTCTCTTGGGTGCAAGTTCGGCATTATTGCTTAATGCCCTAAAATATTTAGCAGGTATTCCTAAAGAAGTTATGCTTATTCCCCAAAACGTTATTGAGCCTGTTCAAAAGCTTAAAACCGAAAGCTTGGGCAACCACAATCCTCGTTTGCATACAGATGAAATCTTAATTGCTCTTTGCGTTTCAGCTGTTAATAATAAAAACGCCAAAATGGCAATGGAGCAATTACATAATTTAAGAAATTGTGAAGCTCATTCCTCTGTTATGCTTAGTGCAGTAGATTCAAACGTGTTTAAAAAATTAGGTGTAAATCTCACTTGCGAACCCAAATATCAAACAAAAAAGCTTTACCATGGACACTAAGCAAAAAACTAAAAGTAATAATAATAAAAACAAGCGTCACAACATTTTTGTGACGCTTGTTTTTATATGTTCTCAAGATATTTTATAACTTCATCAAATGGTTCAATTATACTGTCTTTTTTAAGATAAAGCGGATGGTGTGGGTGGCCCTTATGCTTTGAACGACTACCCGCTGTAAACCATTCGGCTTCGAACTCCTCACCTATTTCAACCATATCCTTAACACATTGCTTAAGATATGGTCGCTTTTCAATAATTGTACCCCATGCTGCCCAAACAGCCGGCTTATAATTTTCTTTATAAGAAGAAAGTATGTAACGAAATGCCTTCATGTTTTCTTTGTGAAGATTCAAATTAAGCTTCTCGTCCATATCATCGGGATTAGTCGCCCTTTGCGGATATACATTAAACATAATAAAAGAATCATACCCATTGTTATTTGCTATTCTTTCTACACTTTTTAATGTGTTATCAAGATTACCGGGCTCTGCAGTTGAAGGATTAATACCTATACAAATCAACGGATTTTTACCCTTAGTGCCCAAAATATATCGATAGTCAAAATATCGGCACGGAACATAAAACCATTGTTGAGCATCGTATTCATGTTCCGTACTTTTTTCCTCATTCAAAGCTTCTTCAAAATCTAAAATTTCAAGCACTTGTGTTTTAGCTGATGGAATATGCATGTCTTCACCCACCTTAAAAATCAGGAAATACTTGCAAAAGCAAATAACAGCTGTTTTTTTAATCAATATCCTTACCACAGCAACGCTTGTATTTCAAGCCGCTTCCGCACGGACACGGTGCATTTTTGCTGACTACACCTTTTCCCCGTACTGTTTTGTTTTTGTCAGTTTTCTCCTCCTCGGCTACCTTTTCACGCTTTATATCCTGTTCCTGCGATTTCAATCGAGCACCCAAAACCATTTTTGTGGTATCTTCTCTAATAGACTCGGTCATCGCATTAAACATATCATATCCCTCGTTGCGATATGCAACAACAGGGTCGTGTTGGCCGTAAGCACGCAAACCGATTCCCTGACGAAGATTATCCATAGCATCAATATGGTCCATCCAATGAGTATCAACCGAGCGCAAAAGCATAACCCTTTCAACCTCGCGCATCAATTGTTCACCGAATTGCTGTTCCTTGTCAAGATATACTTTTTCAGCCTTATCAGTCAATATTTTTTCAATATCATCTCGTTCGATTTTATTAAAATCATCAGCAGTAAATGTTAATTCCTCATCAACAGTCAGCCATCCTCTTAAATAATCCTTCAAACCGTCAAGATTCCATTCGTCTGCAATATCCCCTGAAAGATAATTATCAACCGCTGTTTCAATAGTATCATTAACCATTTTTCTGACCGTTTCTTTAATATCCTCACCGTCAAGTACACGATTGCGCTGACCATAAATAAGCTCACGTTGTTTATTCATAACATCATCATAATCAAGTACGTTTTTACGAATAGCAAAGTTTCTCGATTCGATTTTTTGTTGAGCGCTTTCAATGGTTTTTGTAAGAATACCGGTTTCAATCGGCATGTTTTCATCAACCTTCAGCAATTCCATCATGTTATAAACTCTCTCGCCACCGAAAAGCCGCATCAAATCATCCTCTAACGATACATAAAAGCGACTGGCACCGGGGTCACCCTGACGTCCTGAACGTCCGCGTAACTGATTGTCAATTCTACGTGATTCATGCCTTTCGGTACCAATTATAAACAAACCACCTGCATTACGTACCTTTTCAGCCTCAGGAGCAATTTCAGCCTTATATTTTTCTTCAAATTCCTTATATTCTTCTCTTGCTTTGACGATGTCTTTATCATCTGTTTCGGCAAAACCTGTTGCTGCAGAAATCAATTCATCCGAATAGCCCTTTTTACGTAACTCTGCTTTTGCAAGATATTCAGCATTACCACCTAATACAATATCGGTTCCTCTGCCCGCCATATTAGTAGCAATTGTAACAGCACCGAATTTTCCCGCCTGCGCAATAATTTCTGCTTCCTTGTCATGATATTTTGCGTTTAAAACATTATGAACTATACCTTTTTTACGCAGTAAATTACTGAGTATTTCGGATTTCTCAATTGAAATTGTACCGACAAGCACCGGCTGTCCCTTTTTGTTACATTCGATAACATTTTCTATTACAGCGTTAAACTTTGCTTTCTCGGTTTTATAAACGACATCGGATTTATCCTCACGGATAACCGGTTTATTAGTCGGAATTTCGACAACATCAAGCTTATATATCTGTTGAAATTCAGTTTCTTCGGTCATGGCAGTACCTGTCATGCCGGCAAGCTTTTGATAAAGCCTAAAAAAGTTTTGGAAGGTTATGGTTGCTAAGGTTTTAGATTCATGTGCCACCTTAACTCCCTCTTTTGCTTCAATAGCCTGATGAAGACCCTCGTTATATCGTCTGCCGTACATAATACGACCTGTAAACTCATCAACAATCAGTACCTCTCCATCTTTTACAACATAATCAACATCTCGCTTCATAATTCCATAAGCGCGAATTGCCTGCTGAATATGATGTGATATAGTAATATTATCGGTATCGTTTAAGTTTTCAATACCGAAAAACGCCTCTGCTTTAGCTACACCTTGAGGAGTTAATGTGCAGGTTTTTGCCTTTTCATCTACAACATAATCACCATCAAGATTTTGCTCTGCATCGGTCTTCTTATCGTCAGTTTCACGAATACGTACACACTTTAAGCTTTTTGCAAACTTGTTTGCCGAAAGATATAGGTCTGATGACTTATCCCCTTTTCCCGAAATTATTAAGGGTGTTCTTGCCTCATCTATAAGAATAGAGTCAACCTCATCAACAATGGCAAAATTATGCCCTCTTTGAACACGCTGTTCCTTATAAATAACCATATTGTCACGCAGATAATCAAATCCCAATTCATTATTAGTGCAATATGTTATATCGGCATTATAAGCAATTTTTTTCTCATCATTATTCATGCCCGGAACTACAAGCCCTACGGTTAATCCTAAAAAGCTGTAAACCTTTCCCATCCACTCGCTGTCACGACGTGCAAGATAATCATTTACCGTAACAATATGAACACCCTTACCTGTTAAAGCATTAAGATATGCAGGTAATGTTGCAACCAAGGTTTTTCCCTCACCTGTACGCATTTCACTGACACGTCCCTGGTGCAATATTATACCACCCAAAATTTGAACAGGAAAATGTTTCATTGAAAGCACACGCCAGCTTGCCTCTCGACACACAGCAAAAGCATCGGGCAAAATACTGTCTAAATCCTTACCCAATGATAACTGATTTTTAAAATTTTCGGTCATTCCTTTTAGCTCGTCATCGCTCATTTCAGCGTATTTGCCCTCTAAGTCTAAAACAGCTTTTTGTATAGGAATAATTCTTTTTATCTCTTTTTCACTGTAATTTCCAAACAATTTTTTTATTAAGCCCACTAAACGCACTCCCTAATCAATTAAAAAAATCATATTTATTATCGTATAAATACTCGTAGATTTTAAATAATTGAATACTTATATTAATATTTCTTACTATTTTAACACATTGCAATTAAAATTAAAAGTATTTTTGTTATATTTGTCATTCTTTAGAAATTTTATCTATATATTACTTGATTTATAAGCCATTTTGTTTTATACTAATAATGTTAAAATTATGTATAAAATCATAGGAGGAAAAAATGTATAACGACATTATTGATTCTGTTGGATTTGTGAAATCATACGATAAAGCTATAGGTGATGCCATGGCTTTAGAACTAACACGTCAGCAGAATAATATCGAACTAATTGCTTCCGAAAACTTTGTTTCACCTGCGGTTATGGCAGCTATGGGAAGTGTTTTAACTAACAAATATGCTGAGGGGTACCCCGGCAAGCGCTACTATGGTGGTTGCCAATATGTTGATATCGTTGAAGATATTGCTCGTAACCGCGCTTGTGAGCTTTTCGGTGCCAAGTTTGCTAACGTTCAACCCCATTCCGGCGCGCAGGCTAATCAAGCGGTTTATTTAGCCTTGGTTGAGCCGGGTGATACAATTATGGGTATGAATCTGGCTCACGGCGGACATTTGACACACGGCTCACCCGTAAACAGTTCTGGTAAGCTGTATAATTTCGTCTCTTATGGCGTTAATGATGACGGCTTTATTGATTATGACGAAATGAGAAAAATTGCTAAGGAATGTAAGCCTAAGCTTATTGTAGCTGGTGCTTCTGCTTATGCCCGCGAAATAAAATTTGATGTTATTGCCGATATTGCAAAAGAAGTAGGCGCTCTGTTTATGGTTGATATGGCTCATATTGCAGGTCTTGTAGCCGCCGGCTTACACATTAGCCCTGTTCCTTACGCAGATGTTGTCACCACCACCACTCACAAAACACTTAGAGGTCCGAGAGGCGGTATGATTCTTTGCAATGATGAAGAAATTTTTAAAGCAATCAACAAGGCTGTTTTTCCCGGCAACCAAGGTGGCCCTTTAATGCATGTCATCGCCGGTAAAGCAGTATGCTTTGGCGAAGCATTAAAGCCGGAATTTAAAAAATATCAGGAACAAATTGTTAAAAATGCTCAAGCTCTGGCAGCGTCCCTCAAGGCCGAGAGTATCAATTTAGTATCAGACGGTACCGACAACCATCTTATGCTGTTAGATTTAAGAGGAACAGGCGTCACCGGTAAAGAGCTGGAGCATCGTCTTGATGAGGTTAATATCACGGCAAATAAAAACGCTATTCCGAACGACCCTGAAAAACCCTTTGTTACAAGTGGCATAAGGCTGGGTACACCCGCCGCAACTACCAGAGGTCTTTTAGAAGACGATTTTACCGAAGTAGGACGTCTTATTGCCCTTTGTGTTAAAGATTTTGATGCAAAAAAGCAAGAAATAATTGCCCGTGTTAAAGCAATTTGTGAAAGTCACCCACTTTATAAATAAGGTTTTATTTTGAACAGACAATAAATAAAAAGTTGGAGGAATAAAAATGTTAGTTTCAGCAAAAGAAATGCTTAACAAAGCCAAGGCAGGAAAATATGCAGTAGGTCAATTTAATATTAACAACCTTGAGTGGACAAAAGCCATTCTCCTCACTGCCGAAGAATTAAAATCACCGGTTATTCTCGGTGTTTCAGAGGGTGCCGGAAAATATATGTGCGGTTATACCACCGTTGTCGGTATGGTTAAGGGTATGATTAACGAGCTTGGTATTACTGTTCCTGTTGCAATTCATCTTGACCACGGCTCATACGAAGCTGCTAAAAAGTGCATTGAGGCAGGCTTCTCGTCTGTTATGTTCGATGGTTCACATTATCCGATTGAAGAAAACATTGAAAAAACTAAAGAGTTGGTTGCTCTTTGCGACAGTTTAGGCCTTTCTCTTGAAGCAGAGGTTGGTGCTATCGGTGGTGAAGAAGACGGCGCTCTCGGTGGAGGCGAGGTTGCTAATCCCGAAGAATGCAAAATGATTGCTGACCTAGGTGTAACAATGTTAGCTGCCGGTATCGGTAACATTCATGGTAAATATCCTGCAAATTGGCCCGGTCTTAGATTTGATACACTTGATGCTATTCAAAAGCTCACAGGAACAATGCCATTGGTTCTTCATGGCGGAACAGGTATTCCTGCTGATATGATACAGAAGGCAATCTCTTTGGGCGTTTCTAAAATAAATGTTAATACCGAATGTCAGATTGCGTTTACAGCCGCAGTCAGAGAATATTTCGAAGCCGGTAAAGACCTTCAAGGCAAGGGCTTTGACCCAAGAAAAGTTCTCGCACCCGGTGTTGAGGCAATCAAGGCAACCGTAAAGGAAAAAATGACACTTTTCGGTTCGGTTGGCAAGGCCTAATTTTTAGTATAAATATAAATTAGTTTTATAAAACAAAAAGCGGAAACCAAAAGGTCTCCGCTTTTTGTTGCCCTAACCGTTAAAAAATTTCGGTCCATAGAGGGCAAGCTATTGTGTAATATATTTTAGGGGCGAAACCGCCTTTTTATCTTTGAAAAATTCCAAATGCAAATGATGCTGTTCTACCGAT
>JAZSAC010000081.1:0-2107 GCA_045601645.1 Acutalibacteraceae bacterium
ATTTTGAGGCTTTCAAAGAATGTTTCATGTTTACGTCAAGAAAAAATTAAAAGTTGTACTAAATTAGAAAAAAGAAAACAGTATTTATGTGCGGGGTTATTGCTAAATAAAGTTTTGACTGAAAAGTATAATCTAAAAAAAGAGCAATTAAGCTTTTCAGTAAATAGCAAAGGTAAACCGTGTTTTACAACCGATATAGGTTTGAATTTCAGTATTTCACATTGTAAGGGTGCTGTTGTTGTTGCGGTGTCTGAGGGCAATGTCGGTGTAGATATTGAGTATTTGAAGCATGAACATAAAAACATTTCACAGCGCTTTTTTTGTGAAGCGGAGAAAGAATATCTTTCAAATCAAAACTGTGTTAAAGCGTTTTTTGAGATTTGGACGAGAAAGGAAGCCAGAGCAAAATTTTTCGGAGAGAATTTAATGTCGGTTCTGAAAAATTTCGACACTACAAAGCAACATTCGGATTGTTTGCTTTCGACTTTTTATGAAGACCGGTATATCATTTCGGTATGCAGCAGTACCGATTGTAATTCAAACGTGCAAAAGATTGATTTAATATATTGAAAGAAATGTAAAAATATGTTACAATAAACGTAAGTATTACAAAATTTGGAGGATTACATGAATAACACACCGACAGAACAAAAAGCAAATAACGACATAAAGCCCAAATGGAAAACTCTGATTAGAATAGGTATTGCCGTTTTTGTTTTATATTTATGTATCAAATATTGGAGTGTTGTTGCTACCGTTATCGGCAGTATAATCGGTGCTGCATCACCGTTATTGATAGGCTGTATAATAGCTTATGTAATCAATATTATAATGTCCTTTTATGAAAGAAAATTCTTTAAAAATTCACAAAACAAAGTTGTTAATACTTTACGCAGACCTGTTTGTCTTGTGTCAGCGTTAATCACATTGCTTGCTGTAGTTACTTCAGTTTTTGTTCTTGTTTTGCCACAGTTGATTTCATGTATAAAAATAATAATTGATAAAGCACCTTCTGCAATCAATGATTTTGTCGTATTTCTTGAAAATAAAAAGATTATATCCGAAGATGTATTTAATTTTCTAAAACAGATTGATTGGCGTTCACGTATTGGTGAACTTTTAGGTGCTGTTACAACCGGAATCGGAAGTGTGGTAGAGGTCGTTTTTACAGCGATTTATTCGGTTTTTTCCGGTGTTGTTGTGGGCGTATTGTCAATAATTTTTGCTGTTTATATTCTTCTTAGTAAAGAAAAATTAGGCTCTCAGCTTGATAAAGTTTTAAATCATTACACAAATGAAAAGGTGTATTGCTCTATAAAAAATACTACAAGAATTTTTGACGAATGTTTTCATAGCTATATAGTAGGTCAATGTGTTGAAGCGGTTATACTTGGAGTTTTGTGTATAATCGGAATGATGATTTTGCGATTGCCATATGCTACGATGATTGGTGCATTGATAGCTTTTACTGCTTTGATTCCGATTGCCGGCGCATATATTGGCGCAGGTATAGGTGCTTTTTTGATAGTTATGGTTTCGCCGATTAAGGCATTAGTTTTTATAATATTTATTATTATACTTCAACAAATAGAGGGAAATCTCATATATCCAAAGGTTGTAGGTTCATCAATAGGATTACCATCAATATGGGTGCTTGCAGCCGTAACAGTCGGTGGCGGAATTTTTGGCATTGGCGGTATGCTTTTAGGCGTACCTCTTGCGGCGGCACTATACCACATATTGCGAGATAATGTAAATAAAGGCAGCAGAATAACGAGGAAGGCAGATAATTATGACAGTAAACACAAGCAAGAGTGTTAATAAAATTTTTACTATTCCAAATATTTTATCGTTTATAAGACTTGCAATGATACCGTTAATATGTGTTGTGTATATTGGTAAAACTAACTGTCTGCTTACTGCATTATTGGTTTTATTATCCGGTCTTACCGATATTGCCGATGGATTTATTGCCAGGCATTATAATATGGTGAGCAATTTTGGAAAAGCATTAGACCCATTAGCCGACAAGTTAACACAGCTAGCAGTTTTAATATGTCTTGTTATCTATTTTCCGAGAATGATATATTTAGTAGTTCTTATGGCA
>JAZSAC010000082.1:0-2994 GCA_045601645.1 Acutalibacteraceae bacterium
AAATTATATACTATATACAGCTATTACGTATATGATTACAAGTAAAAATTATATTTTTATAACCGTTATATAAAGGAAAGGTTGTTTTAATGGAAAACAAAAATTGGGAAGGCTTTACTTCGGGTGTTTGGAAAAACGAGATAAATGTACGCGATTTTATACAGAAAAACTATACTGAATATGTAGGTAATGACTCTTTTTTAGCCAAGGCTACCGAAAGAACGAAGGAAATGTCTAAGAAGCTTCAAGCACTTCTTGAGTTAGAGCATCAGTTTGGCGGTGTTATTGATATTGATACAACCACAGTATCATCATTGACAAGCTATCAAGCGGGGTATATTGACAAGGAAAATGAGCTTATTGTAGGACTTCAGACCAATCGTCCGTTAAAGAGAGGTATTAACCCTTTTGGCGGTATTCGTATGGCGCGTCAAGCTTGTGAAGCTTATGGTTATAAGTTGAGCTCAAAAATTGAGGATGAGTTTCAGTATCGTACAACACATAATGATGGTGTTTTCAGAGCTTATACCGATGAAATGCGTTTAGCAAGGAAAAGTCATGTTATAACAGGTTTGCCCGATGCATATGGTAGAGGGCGAATTATAGGTGATTACCGTAGGGTTGCACTTTATGGTATTGACCGTTTAATTGAGGAAAAGATAAAGGACAAGAATAAACTTGCCGAAGGAGAGTTCACTACCGACCGTATTCGTCAAGATGAAGAATTGTATCAGCAAATAAAATTTTTAGGCTATATGAAAGAGATGGCAGCAATATACGGCTTTGATATAAGTCTTCCTGCGAAAAATGCAAAAGAGGCTATTCAGTGGACGTATTTTGCATATCTTGCTGCAATAAAAGAGCAGAACGGTGCAGCAATGTCTTTAGGCAGAGTAAGCACATTTTTTGATATTTATATTGAGCGTGATATTAAAAACGGCATCTTAACAGAGACAGCAGCACAGGAACTTATAGATGATTTTGTTATAAAGCTTAGATGTGCGAGACATCTTCGCACACCTGAATATAATGAACTATTTGGCGGTGACCCAATGTGGATTACCGAGAGTATCGGCGGAATGGGTGAGGATGGAAGAACTCTTGTAACTAAAAGTAGCTTTAGAATTCTTAATACACTATATACACTCGGCCCGTCTCCCGAACCGAATTTAACGGTGCTTTGGTCGAACAATTTACCGTTAGAGTTTAAAAAATTTTGTGCTAAGGTGTCAATTGATACCGATTCTATTCAATATGAAAACGATGATATCATGCGAACTGATTACGGTGATGACTATGCTATTGCCTGTTGTGTGTCTGCAATGAAGGTTGGCAAACAAATGCAGTTTTTTGGTGCGCGTTGTAACCTTGCTAAGCTTTTATTGATTGCTATCAATGGTGGATATGATACATCAAGCGGTATCCATATCGGACCGCAAATGCCGGTTTTAACTTCCGATAAATTAGATTTTGATGAGGTTAAGTCAAGATATGATGTGTATATTGAATGGCTCATGAAGCTTTATGTAAATACAATGAATATAATTCATTATATGCATGATAAATACGCATATGAAAAATCACAAATGGCTTTGCATGATACAGATGTCGGCAGATTTATGGCTTTCGGTGTTGCAGGCCTTTCGGTTGTAGCCGACTCATTAAGTGCTATCAAGTTTGCTGATGTTAAAACAATAAGGGACGAAAAGGGTTTTATTGTAGATTTTAAAACGCAAGGGGATTTTCCTAAGTTTGGCAATGATGACGACCGAGTTGATTTAATTGCTAAAGATTTAACACATCAAGTAATAACCGAGCTTAGAAAAACTCCGACATATAGAAACGCGGTACATACACTTTCAGTGCTTACAATAACCTCAAATGTAATGTATGGAAAAAACACAGCGGCAACGCCCGACGGTAGACCTGCAGGTGCCGCTTTTGCACCGGGCGCTAATCCAATGCATAACCGTGAGCAAAACGGTGCTTTGGCTTCATTAAACTCGGTGGCAAAGTTGAGTTATGATGATTGTCGTGACGGCATTTCCAATACGTTTTCGGTTACACCTAATACTTTGGGTAAAACTGATGATGATAGGGTGCAAAATCTTGTAGCAATTCTTGATGGATATTTTGCCAAAAAAGCACATCATATCAATGTTAATGTTCTTAATCGTCAGACGTTGGTTGATGCATATAATAATCCTGATTTGTATCCTAATTTAACCATTCGTGTTTCGGGATATGCGGTTAATTTCCATAAACTTTCACGCGAACAGCAAAGAGAGGTTATCAGCCGCACCTTCCATGAGGCAATGTAATATGGCTGTAGATTGTTTTGGTAAGGTCAACTCAATACAAACACTCGGAGCCGTTGACGGACCGGGTGTTCGTTTTACGATATTTTTGCAAGGATGCTTATTAAGGTGTGCCTGTTGTCATAATCCTGATACATGGGAAATCGGGCAAGGGCAGGATTTTACTGCAAACGAAATTGTAGAAAAGGCTAAGCGCTATAAAGAGTATTTTGGTGATAAGGGCGGAATTACGCTTTCTGGTGGAGAACCGTTGCTTCAAGCAGAGTTTGCAGCCAAGGTTTTTAAGCTATGCAAAGAAAGCGGAATAAATACCTGTCTTGACACTTCAGGAAGTGTTTTGAATGATGAAGTTGTTGAGTTGTTAAAGTATACCGACCTTTGTTTGCTTGACATAAAGTATACTGATGATAAAATGTATAAACAATATGTTGGTTGCAGTATAAGTAAACCTTTGCAGTTTTTAAAGGTGCTTAACGAAAGAAAAATTCCCACATGGATAAGGTATGTTGTAATACCTAAGCTTAATGACCGACAAGAAAACATTTTAAAGCTTGCTGAAATAGTTAAGCAAAACGAATGTATTACAAAAACCGAGTTTTTACCGTTTAAAAAGTTGTGTGTAAGTAAGTACGATAATCTTAAAATAAAATTTCCGTTAAAGGATTATCCTGAGCCC
>JAZSAC010000083.1:0-4529 GCA_045601645.1 Acutalibacteraceae bacterium
TTCTTGACGGTGATGTTTTAAAGGTGGATAATTTTCTTAATCATCAGATTGATGTTTTGTTAATGTGTCAATTAGGCAAAGAATTTAAAAGGCTTTTTGCAGGCAGTTCGATTACTAAAATACTTACGATAGAGGCTTCCGGAATAGGAATTGCATGTCTTACGGCACAATATTTCGGCGTTCCGGTTGTTTTTGCAAAAAAAAGTCGTTCCTCTAATATTTCAGCAAATGTTTATTCTTCAAAAATTGAATCATATACACATGGTACGACCAACACGGTTATAGTTTCAAAACAATATATAAAACCTAGTGACAATATTTTGATTATCGACGATTTTCTTGCAACAGGAAGTGCTTTATTAGGCTTGATTGATATTGTAGAGCAAGCCGGTGCTACTGTTTCAGGCTGTGGTATTGTTATTGAGAAAGCTTACCAAAACGGTGGAAAACTTATTACCCAAAAAGGCTATCGTGTTGAATCACTTGCTAAAATAAAATCTATGAGTGTTGAAAACGGGATTGAATTTTGTTAAACAAATAAAAGCTACCGATTGTTTCGGTAGCTTTTATTATAATTTATTTAATTGGCTATTAACATTATTTTGGCTGTTCTTTGCTTCCTAAAGGAATTATTTTTTCAAAAAGGCATGTGTAATTTGCAGTAACCAAGCGGTCTTCATGTAAAGAACCAAAGTACCAATGATTAAATTTGACAGATTTAGATAATTCTTCAAAATAGCCGTTAAGTTTGTTGAGCTTTTCGGGTTGATTTTTTCTTAATAGCATTGAACTTTTTACAAGTAAGGGTGGTTCATGCGTTATAATATAATCAACTTTTAAGCCTGCTTCATCAAGGTTTTTTGCACCTGTTTCTAATTGCAACGGTGTCGGAAGCTCATCGCGATACCAAATACCGTTTTCCTCGTTTCTTAATTCTTTATCGTCACTTTCACCACCGCCGAATGTAAAAATTTTAATACCGTCAATATTAAAAATTTGTCCGCGCATAAGGTGATAAAGGTTTCCGCTTATACGGTGAACATGACCACCTTTCCAAATGGTTTCATGGCAGTTGTGAATTTTTTCGAAATTTTCATGTGTTCCGTCAACAAAACAAACAGTAAATTTGCGACTTCCAAGATATTCTATAACACTTTTTTCCTGCTTACTACCATTCCACATATATCCAAAATCGCCGCAGATTATAAGAATATCTCCTGATTTGAGCTTGCGCCATTGGGCGTCATAAAGACGAGATTCGTCGCCGTGCATATCACCTGTAACATAAATCATCGCAACATCTCCAATAAAGCTTAAAAAACTTGTAATTACCTCTTTTATTTTTGAAAAACAACTGTTATAATAAGATAAATAATTATTTATATAAATAATATCACATATTTGTTGATATTTCAAGGAGACACGCGTGATTAAAAAATTTGTTTGTGTATTTTTTATCGTTTTTTTGTCAATTTTTTGCATAGTTCCCGCAAGTGCTTTTGTGCCGACAGAGTTTGATATTGATGCAGAAGGGGCAATGCTTATCAATACAGACACAGAGGATATAGTATATTCAAAAAATATACATACCAAGCTTTATCCTGCATCGTTAACAAAACTAATGACAGCACTTGTATTTTATGAGCATGTTACCGACCTTGACGGTGAAATTGTTACGGTTTCGGAAAATGCATTAAAGCTTTTACAAGGTACAGACTCATCTGTTGGCGGATTAAAAGCAGGCGAGAAGTTAACAGCAAGGCAAATGCTTTATGTTTTGCTTTTGTCGTCAGCAAATGATGGAGCAAATGCTATTGCAGAACATATTGGCGGTAATATTGCTACATTTGTAGATATGATGAATGAAAAAGCTCAACAACTGGGTATGGTTGGCACTCATTTTAAAAATGCTCATGGTTTGCACCATGTTGACCATTACACAACGGTTAATGATATTTATATTTTATCTAAAGCCTTTTTGAATATAGATGTTCTTAAAGAGATAGGATATACCACAAAGTATAAGCTTGATGCTACAAATATGAGTAAAGCCCGAACCTTTACTACAACAAATTTTTTGCTTTTGAATAACGGTCAAAAGTGCACTGATGAACGTTATAAAAACCAACCGTATTATTATAAATATGCAAGGGGATTAAAAACCGGTTATACCGACCCTGCCGGAAGATGCTTGGTTTCAACTGCATCTAAAAACGGTTATAACTACATGTGTATTATAATGAACAGTCCTGCTTATAACAGTAAAAACGAGAAAATCAGACTGGAATTCGGCGCGACTAAGGCATTGTATGAATGGGCATTTAATGACTTTGAATATAAAACGGTTATAAATGGCGGTAGTGTTGTTACAGAGGTGCCGGTAGATTTAGCGTGGGATACAGATTATGTTGCTGTTTGCACGTCTGAAGCACTGTCTGCGATTGTTCCCAAGGTATCAGATGCATCAACTGTCAGTTATAATGCTCATATGTATAAAGAAAAGTATGATGCACCCATAAAACAAGGTGATGTTTTAGGGGAATGCGATATTGTTTATGCGGGAGAAGTATTGGGAACTGTTCCTCTTATTGCAGCACAAGATGTCAAAAGAAGTAATGTGATGTATATTGGAAGAGGAATAAGGAATTTCACGCAGTCGGTATTTTCTTCGCCTGCATTTTTGGTGGTTTTTGGCATCGTTATAGTTTCCTTGGTTGTGTTCATAATTGTATGTGTAGTTATAAACTCACCGAAGCATAAAAAGAGAAGGTATTAAAAAATAACCCTTACAACAAAAATGCTGTAAGGGTTATAGTTTTATTTTAAAGCAATCACAGCTGCAAGGTTACCTCTTTTTCCGGCTGTATGACGGTGAGAAAAAAAGTCATCATGTAAGCATTTTGTACACAGGTCACTGACCGAGATATTTGCAGGATTAACACCGGATAAAATCAAGCTCTCGCGATTGATTTTCCATAAATCAATATTATATTTACCGTTAATTTTTTTTTGAATAAACGGCAATGCATTAAAGCTATTAATTTTTAAAAATTCGTCATATACAGGCTTGTCAACCTCAAAGCAACACGGACCTATAGATGGTGATATACCCACCCGTATATCCTTTGGGTTACAGCCAAAGCTTGACGACATTAAAGAAACAGTCTTTTTTCCGATTTCATTAACTGTTCCGCGCCAACCTGCATGAGATGCGGCAACGACCTTACAAACAGGGTCATAAAAAAGCAGGCCCACACAGTCGGCAAACTGCGTTACAAGTGTTAGCCCTGTAACATTGGTAATTAAGCCGTCAACATCGTTATAATCTTGGTCTTTTATAATACCTTTTCCGGCATCCTGCTCGGTTACTATTCGGATATTAGTAGTATGAGTTTGATGTGATATAACACATTTTTTATAATCGGTGCCTATCGCGTTACAAATAATTTTATAATTTTCAATAACATTGTTATAATCATCACCACGTGAAAAAGACATATTCATGGTTGAAAAAATCCCGCTGCTTTTGCCACCGTGCCGTGTGGTAAATGCGTGCGTCACACCGTCAAGCTCTAACGAGGGAAAGGTGATATATACTAAGTCACCTTTAGTATTGATGTTTAATGTTTTACTTTGCATAAAGCACTCCTAATTTCCATCTAAACATAGATTGTGTTTAGTTTCAATATTAAAACCACCGTCATAACACTTGGCTATAATTGAGCCAACAGTATCTGTTCTGTAAATGTTTGCATTAATTTCTTTCAGACGGTTAATAGTATCTTCGTGAGGGTGACCGTAAGTGTTGCCTTCACCTGAGGAAATAATAGCCGCTTGCGGTGTTACAGCTCGTAAAAATTCCATGCCGGATGATTCTTTGCTGCCGTGATGACCTACTTTTAAAATATCGGCGTCAAGATTCATGCCGAGCTTTAGCATATCGTTTTCCGAAGCGATGCCTGAATCACCGGTAAATAAGATTGTATTTGTGAAACCGTTTACCAATAGATTTAGTGAGAAATCATTAAGGTCGCTATACACACAATCAGCTACAGGTGAAATGGTTTTAATTTGACAATTGCTTGTATCTAATATAAGAGTTTCTGCTGTTAATTCAAGCTTTTTACAGCCTTCCTCAACAATCATTTTATTAAGGTTTGTGTATAAAGCAGAGCTACCAATAAAAGCTTCATCAATAGATGGTATACAAACAGTATTTATTTTAAATGCATCAAAAATATATTCCGCACCGCCTATATGGTCACTGTGTGGGTGGGTACAGATAAAATAATCAATGTTTTGAATACCCAGATTATCTAAAAAATCAACTATTAAGTTGCCGTCTGCCTTATCACCTGCATCAATCAATACAACAGAGCCGTCAGGCAAAAGCAACAACGAGCAGTCGGCTTGACCGACATCAAAAAAGTATGCCGTAAGACATTTATCTGAAATTTCAAGTTTACTTTTAGAACAGCCGTTTGTGCAAAACAAAAGAATTATTATGAGCAATAATGCCAAAACACGCT
>JAZSAC010000084.1:0-2435 GCA_045601645.1 Acutalibacteraceae bacterium
TTTTAATTCAATACATTTTTAACTAAAAAAAAATAATAATAAATTGATATAATATAACTCAAAATATTATGGGAGATTTGTTAAATGAGAAAAACAAAAATAGTTTGTACTATAGGACCTGCTTGCAGTGATGAAAAGACACTTTCCGAAATGTGCTTAGCCGGAATGAATGTGGCACGATTGAATTTTTCACACGGTAGTTATGATGAACACCATATAATAATTGATTTAATAAAAAAGGTTAGAAAAAAGCTTAATCTACCAATCGCAATATTACTTGATACTAAAGGACCTGAATACCGTATCAAAACCTTTGAAAACAAAAAAATAAATTTAATGCAAAATGATATTTTCACCTTTACTACCGATGATTGTATAGGAAATAACAAAAAAGTTTCTGTTAATTATAAAGGATTAGCTAAGGATTTAAATGTTGGAGATAAAATACTTCTTAACAACGGATTGCTTGCTTTTGAAGTACTCAAAACCACCGATACAGAGGTTATAACAAAAGTTTTGTTAGGAGGTGAATTATCAGACAAAAAAAGTATGAGCTTTCCAAATAAAATTTTAAAACAAAAATATTTAAGCGACCAAGATAAAAATGATATACTTTTCGGTGCAAAAAACGGTATCGATTATATTGCGTGCTCATTTGTTTCATGCCGACAGGATATGCTTGACATTAAAGATTTTTTACATTCTAACAACATTGATGATATTGACCTAATAGCAAAAATTGAGAACCGCTCAGGTGTTGATAATATTGAGGAAATTTGTCAAGAATGTTCAGGCATAATGATTGGCAGAGGTGATATGGGCGTAGAAATTCCGTTTGAACAATTACCGGCTATACAAAAACAACTAATAACAAAATGCCGTATGCTTGGCAAACGCGTAATTACAGCAACCGAAATGTTAGAATCAATGATATATAATCCAAGACCAACCAGAGCAGAAATCTCTGATGTTGCAAATGCAGTTTACGATGGGACAAGCGCAATTATGCTGTCAGGTGAAACTGCTGTAGGCAAATACCCTGTAGAAACTGTAAAAACAATGTCACGCATTGCCGAGCAAACCGAAAAAAATATTCATTATTCCAAACGTTTTACAACATCTGAATTTAAAATAAAAAATACCATTGATGCAATTTCTCACGCCACCTGCGGCATGTCAATTGATATTGATGCAAAAGCTATTGCTGTATGCTCAATTTCTGGCATGACAGCAAGAATGGTATCACGTTTTCGTTCACCTGTTGATATAATGGGACTTACTACCAATGCGCGAACATGGTATAAATTAGCTTTATCTTGGGGAGTTACTCCTATAATGTGTGAACGTTTTGATTCTACAGAGGTTTTATTTTATACAGCCAAACAAAAAGTAGCTGAGACTTTTAGTTTAAAAAAAGGAGATAGAATTGTCATAACAGGCGGAATCACTAATGGTGAATCCGGTAACACAAATATAATTAAAGTAGAGACTATATAATGATTTTTAAACAAAAGCCTCCGACTGAGTCGGAGGCTTTTAAAAATTGAATTTTAATGGTCAGAATAAAAATCATCATTTTCATTAAATGGATTGTCTGAAGGAAGTTCAATTATTCCGTTTATATAACTAGATGTTCCTATATCTTCTATTAAAGTTGCATAAATAGTTTCTGATGTTTTACTATCTGCATGATAAACAGTAAATGAAATAATTACATTTGGTTCGGTATTTTCAATTATATCAAGCGCAATATTTCTGTTAAGAATCTCAATATCATTGATATGAGTAATAATATCTCCCGACTTAATGTTTTTATCTGACAAATTACTTTCGGCAACAATCTCTGATATCATCATTCCTTGCGGCACACCATTAAGACCTGACAGAACACTATCAATCATAGTATATGTTATGCCTAGTTTACCTCTACCTTTAACAACACCGTTTTTTATTAATGAGTCAATAATTTTAACAACAGTATTCGACGGAATTGCATAACTAACGCTATCATACGAAGAACCTGCCAATTTAACAGAGGTAATACCAACTATTTGCGATGCCATATTTACTAATGCACCACCGGAACTGCCGGGATTAATAGCAGCATCGCATTGAATCATTTTCATAGTATAAGACGAAGTTGAGACAGAAATTCTAATACCATCAGACGAAATGTTTCCGGAGGTTAATACGGCTTTTTCTGTAGCACCTGAAGGATAACCGATAGCAACTACATCTTCACCTATTTCAACCTGTTCGGAATTTACAAATGTTGCCTTTTTGAGACCTGTTGCATTGATTTTTAAAACAGCTAAATCACTTCTTGTATCCCCTGCTATAAACTTCGCATCATATTCATCACCATTACTAAATGTAACCTTAAATAATGGTGAATTTATGTTAGCATATATATGGTCATTAGTAACAATATATCC
>JAZSAC010000085.1:0-1970 GCA_045601645.1 Acutalibacteraceae bacterium
TATATTGATGAAGCTGAGTTTTGTATTGTTTAAATTTAAGAAAATTTTCTTGATATATAGTGAAAATTATGTATAATATAATAGATGTATTTATTTGGCTTTTGTAAAAAGTCAGGAGGTTCTTAAATGATTGAATTAAAAAATGTTTATTACAGTGTTAAAGGTGATAACGGTAATAAGGATATAATTAATAATATAAGTTTGAAAATCGATGAAAGATTTGTTGCTTTGACCGGTCCTAACGGCGGTGGAAAGTCTACTCTCGCTAAATTGATAGCAGGTATTTATATACCTACAGCGGGTAATATTTATTTTAATGGCGTTGATATTACGAACGCATCGGTAACCGAGCGTGCAAAAATGGGAATAAGCTATGCCTTTCAACAGCCAGTAAGGTTTAAAGGAATAACTGTTCGAGATCTTGTTACCTTGGCAAGCGGTAAGGATTTAAATGTGTCACAAGTTTGTGGTTTTCTTTCAGAGGTTGGCTTGTGTGCTAGAGAATATGTAGACCGTGAGGTTAATGCAAGTCTGTCAGGCGGTGAGCTTAAAAGAATAGAGATTGCAATGGCCATGGCAAGAGGCACCGAGTTAACTGTTTTTGATGAGCCTGAGGCGGGTATTGATTTATGGAGCTTTGGTAATCTTATTACCGTATTTGAAAAAATGCACGAGAAAGTTAAAGGCTCAATTCTGATTATCTCTCATCAGGAAAGAATTTTAAATATTGCCGACAGGATAATTGTAATAGCAGACGGCACTGTGCGCGAGGATGGAAATAAGGATGATATTTTACCATCTTTACTTACTACTACAACTGCTTGCTCGGTATTGACCGATAAGCTTTAATTAAATATGTTATATTTATGAAAGGTGAAATATATGGCACTAGACAGTATACAAAAACAGCTTTTACAACAAGTGGCAGATTTACATGATATTCCGTCAGGAGCATATAACATACGTGCAAATGGTAGGTCGGCAGGAAGAAATACTACTGCAAATATTGATATTATTACAAAAAGGGACAAGCCCGGTATTGATATTATTATTAAACCTAACACAAAAAATGAGAGTGTTCATATTCCTGTCTTGCTGTCAGAGGCAGGAATTACAGAGATGGTTTATAATGATTTTATAATAGGTGAGGGTGCAGATGTTGTTATAGTCGCTGGCTGCGGGATTCATAATGATGGTGATGTAACCTCACAACATGACGGTATTCATTCATTTTATGTAGGAAAAAATGCAAAAGTAACCTATGTTGAAAAACATTATGGCGATGGTGACGGAAATGGTGAACGTGTTATGAATCCTACCACTATTGTTAATATTGATGAGGGCGGTTATATGATGATGGAAACAACACAAATTAAAGGTGTTGATTCTACCAGTCGTGTCACAACAGCTCGTCTTGCTGATAGGGCAACACTTGTTATTAAAGAAAAAATTATGACTCATGGTAAACAAACAGCAACCACAGACTTTACTGTAGATTTAGATGGTGTTGATGCGGGTGCTCATGTTATATCTCGGTCAGTAGCTAAGGATAGTTCTAAACAGTTATTTATTTCAAACATCAACGGTAATAACCGCTGTAACGGTCATACCGAGTGTGATGCAATTGTAATGGATAATGCAAATGTCAGTGCTGTTCCCAAGATAAATGCTAACCATGTAGAAGCTAGCCTTATTCATGAGGCTGCTATAGGTAAAATAGCCGGTGAGCAGTTGATAAAACTGATGACACTTGGTTTGTCCGAAAAGGAAGCTGAAGAACAGATTGTAAACGGATTTTTAAGATGATGATAAATCGGCACCCGGTTGAAGGTGCCGATTTATATTTTTGTATAACGAATACTACCGGCAATGCCGGTAGTTCCAAAAAGCTTTAGCTATGCGTAGAAAAAATATCCTCCTTCGTCTAAAATAGAAGTGGGTTTGCCAACCACAACAAAAAGACGAAGGAG